>DATJYW010000094.1:0-33406 GCA_035499435.1 Candidatus Acidiferrales bacterium
TGCTCGAACTGGCCGAGATTGCCAGGCGCCATGATGCACGCGTGGACCGCCGGATTGGACAATACGAAGCGATAGCACATCCCCGCCGTGGGCACGCGCCCGTCTTCCGGATAGCCGCGAGGCCTCCGGATGAGCTGAGTCCAGCGCGTCGCGGTGTAGCCGATCACTGCCGGGTTGCTGTCGGGCAGATTCGGGAAGATGTCCGTCTCGGCCCCGCGATGAGCTGCGCTGTAGCGTACCATCATCGCGTCCAGCGCGCCTTCGCGCGCGAGCTCCGCCGCCAGCGTTCGGTCATGGGTCGAGACGCTGACTCCGCGCACCAGCCCGCTCTCTCGCACGGCCTGTAGTTCGTCGCGAACCCGCCGGGTCAGGTGTTTGCGGCGCGTTACGCCAAAAAAGTGGAAGATGTCGATGTAATCGGTGCCCATCTGCCGCAGCCGTCGCTCCAAGGTCTGGCGCAGCGGCTGATGCCAGAGAATCCAGTTGTACGCGCCCGTCGCCAGCACGAACTGATCGCGCCGTCCGTAGATGGTCTCGCGCAGCACGCTGGTCATCTGCGTGTCGAAGCCGAAATAGAGAAAGTAGTTTAGGCCCTCGTCAAGCGCTTTGAAGACCGTTTTGCGCCCGGGGCGGTAGGTGGCGGAAAGACCAATCCGGCAGATCGGCGTGCCGAACTTTGCGAGCGGCCCGCGCAGAAAGTCCTGCTGCATGGATTGACTCCAGTATAGACCGCTACAATTGAATTCGAGCGCATGAAAACATTCACGATCGCGGTGATCGCAGGCGACGGTGTGGGCGGCGAGATCATCCCGCAGGGAAAACGCGTTCTGGAAAAGGTCGCGAAAAGACACAACGTCGCGTTTGCGTTTCAGGATTTCGACTGGGGCTCGCAGCACTACTTCCGATGGGGACGCATGATGCCGCAGGGTGCCGTGGACCTGTTGCAGCCCTGCGACGCTATCTACCTGGGTGCGGTCGGTCACCCCGACGTTCCCGACTACACCACGCTGAACGGCCTGCTGCTACCCATCCGCCGCGCGTTCGATCAGTACGCCAACGTGCGCCCGGCTTACCTGTACCCCGGCGTGCAATCGCCGCTGGCACGGCCCAGGGGCGGCGATATCGATTTCGTCGTGGTGCGCGAGAACACGGAGGGCGAATACGCGCAGGTGGGCGGCTTCGTCTATCAGCACCAGCCCGAGGAGGTCGCGATCCAGACGTCGGTGTTCACCAGGCGCGGCATCGAACGGATCGTGCGCTTCGCGTTCGAGCTGGCGGTGAAGCGCAACAAGAAGAAGCGCGTCACGTCGGTCACGAAATCGAATGCCCAGGGATACAGCATGGTGCTGTGGGACCGCGTGTTCGACGAAGTGGCGGCCAGGTTCCCGGACGTGCAGACCGAATCGCTGCTGGTGGACGCTGCCGCCATGAACTTCATCCGGCGCCCCGAGAGCTTCGATGTCGTGGTGGGGTCGAACCTGTTCTGCGACATCCTCAGCGACATCTCGGCCATCCTGATCGGCAGCATGGGGCTGGCGGCCAGCGCGAATCTGGATCCCACGCGGCGGTTTCCTTCGATGTTCGAGCCGGTGCACGGGTCGGCGCCGGACATCGCAGGCAAGGGCGTAGTGAATCCGCTGGCGACCATTCTGAGCGGCGCGATGATGCTGGACCACCTGGGCCTGGCCGAAGCCGCGGGCGCGGTGGAATCCGCGGTGGCCGCGGTGCTCGCCGAAGGCAAAGTGCGCACCCCGGACCTGGGCGGCACCAGCAGCACCGCCGAAGTAACCGACGCCGTCCTGGAGAAGCTCGGCTAGTGGCCAAAGAGAGCTCCGGGCGACATGCCTTTCTGGTGGCCGCCGGCATTCTGATCAGCCGCATGGTGGGCCTCGTGCGCCAGGGAGTCTTCGCCAAGTACTTCGGACTTTCGGATGCCGGCGATGCCTTCACCGCCGCCTTTCGCGTGCCCAACCTGTTACAGAACCTGTTCGGCGAGGGCGTGCTTTCGGCCTCGTTCATTCCGGTCTATGCCAACCTGCTGGCCCAGGGCGAGGAAGAAGAGTCGGGCCGGGTGGCAGGCGCCATTGGCGCGATCCTGGCGGTAGTCTCCTCTCTGGTCGTGCTCGTGGGGATCGCCACCACTCCCTACCTCATCTTCGCGATCGCCCCCGGCTTCACCGGCGAGAAGCGCGAGCTCACGATCCGGCTGGTGCGCGTGCTGTTTCCCGGCGCGGGCCTGCTGGTCTTCTCGGCCTGGTGCCTGGGGATCCTGAACAGCCACCGCAAATTCTTCCTCTCCTACACCGCGCCCGTGATCTGGAACGTCGCCATGATCGCGACCATGATCTGGTATCGCGATCTCGACCAGAGCGGCCTCGCCTTCAATCTGGCCTGGGGCTCGGTCATCGGCAGCGCGCTGCAGTTCGGCGTGCAACTCCCAACCGTGCTGGCACTGGTGGCGCGGCTCAAGCTGCGGTTGGAAGCGCACTCGGCGCACGTCCGCGAAGTGTTGCGCAACTTCGGCCCGGTGTTCATCAGCCGCGGCGTGGTGCAGATCAGCGCCTATGTGGACCAAATGCTGGGCAGCCTGCTGGGCGAAGGCGCCGTGACCGCGCTGACCAATGTGCAATCGATGTACACGCTCCCGGTGAGCCTGTTCGGCATGTCGATCTCCGCTGCCGAGCTGCCGGCGATGTCGAGTGCCCTGGGTGACGAGCATCAGATCGCCGACGCCCTCCGCCCGCGCCTCAATACAGGCCTGCGGCGCATCGCATTCTTCGTCGTGCCATCGGCCATGGCTTTCTTCGTTCTGGGCGACGTGATCACAGCAGTCCTCTATCAGCGCGGCCATTTCACTCACGCCGACACCATCTACGTCTGGGGCATTCTGGCGGGATCGGCGGTGGGGCTGCTCGCGTCCACCCTGGCGCGCCTTTACGCTTCGACGTACTACGCTCTCCGCGACACGCGCACGCCGTTGCGATACGCGATATTGCGGGTAGCCCTGACTACCGGCCTCGGATACCTGTGTGCGATCCCGCTCCCGAAATGGATCGGCGTCGACCCGCACTGGGGTGCGGCCGGCCTGACGGCGTCGGCCGGCGTGGCCGGTTGGGTCGAGTTCGCGCTTCTGCGGCGGACGTTGAACTCACGCATCGGCGCGACGGGCGTGCCCGCGGCATTGCTGGCGAGGCTGTGGGGATCGGCCGTGATCGGCGCCGCGGCGGGGTGGCTGTTGAAGCCGACCGTCGTCGCGCGTGGCACATACGTAACGGCCGTAGTCGTTCTCGGCGTCTACGGCGTTCTGTACTTCGCCGCCACCTACGCGATGCGTGTAGAAGAATGCGCGGCAGTAGTGGGGCGGGCGATCGCTTTGAGTCGCCGTCCCTCCCGCCGCGGGAGATAAGAGTTGCTACATCGCAGCCATATGGTGCGACAGCCCGAGTGAAAACCGGATTCGGTCGATCTCCTGCAGCGGCTTCAAGAAGTCCGGTTCCCAAAGCGGCCAAAGCCGTGCCGGAACTGCGCTCGAACCGGACGCCAGCAGCAGGCAGTTCACGGCGCGCCGCGCGGCTTCGTTCGCAGCCTCCATACACGCGATATCCGTGTAGGTCCGGATATAATCCGAAGCCACAAAGAAATTTTCCAGCTCGACCTGCGCCTGCGGCCGGTACTGGAGCGAGCCCGCCGTGTTGATGACCAGGGGCTCGGCGTTGGTCGCCGCACCCGGGTTGGGGAACTCGATATCGGGATCGAGGAACCAGGTCACCAGGTTGGAGTCCTCGATCAGCGTCGTCCCACTCACGTTCAGGTGCTGCTTAAGCTGAGTCCAGGCTTCTTCTTTGATCTGTTCCGCGGTGCATTCGGTCGCAGGCTTTCCGTAAACCACGCCGGGAGCGTTCCAATCGGAAATGTCCACCGACAGGATGCCGCGGACCCCGCCGTCTCCATACTGCGCGAGGTCCACGTTGGTCCAGAACTGACGCTGCGAAATCGAGGTCAACGCCCAGGGCGAATCGAGATAGATGGCATGACCGTACGAGAGCGGCTCGTCCTTGGCGAGGTAAAACTGGATCCCGTTCATCCAGCGCGTCTGCAACTTGTCGAGATTGGCCAGCGACGGCGCGGCGCGCTTCAAGTCATCGGTCATCAGCGCGGTCATCACCTCCACCGGAAGGGCTGCGATGTAGAAATCCGCGGTGACCAGAGCCGTCCCTGAGCCGGTATCCACCGTCGCGCCCGTCACCCTTCCCTGCTCCGCCTGGATTCTAGTGAGCCTCGACGCCGGATGAAATTCGACGCCGAGCTTCTGCAGGTATTGAACCCACGGAAAGATCCACACATCATTCGTCGGCCCGGCCAAGAGGCGATCGAACACGCCATCCGGTGAAATGAAGCCGTACAGAAGCTGCAGTTGGGTAATGCCGACGGTGCGGGTGCTGCTCTCTTCGGCACGCATCGCCACCAGCGAGCGCGTGAGTCCCTGGCCGAGGTATCTCTGGTAGGTCTGCGACATCTTCGGGGCCGCGATGAAATCCCACCAGGCAATCTTTTCGTATTCCTCCAGCCGGCGTTCCTGACAGCTCGTGGCGACCATCAACAGCCGCTTGACGAAGAAGAGCATCTCGTCCGTCGGCACGCCCAGCGGAGTAAAAAGCTCCACCAGAAACGCGCTCAGGTCGTCGGGAGTCTCAGGGCGGCGCGCGAGCCAGACAATCTGGCTCTGCCCGGCGCGCGCCAGAAGCGTGCGGGTGGCTACCTGGAGGTTGTCGTAGGCGCTGCCGCGCGCCCCGTAAGGGATGCGGCGCATGGTATCCGTGACGTGCTTATAGAAGCCTGGGAAGAACCGGAATCCGTGCTCGCCCGGAAGCGGAAGCCGTCCGCCGACGCCGGAATCGGGCACCGGAATGCTGCGCGCCTTGCCGCCCAGCACCGGCTTGCGCTCGTAGACATGAACTTGAAATCCGCGCTCAGCGAGTTCCTGCGCGGCGCTGAGGCCGGCGACGCCTCCGCCAAAGATGGCGACAGTTTTTTGCACTCAGCTATTGTACGCTGAGCACCTACCCCCTGAACTCCACGTTTCGCGCCAGCTTTACCGCCTCGTGCGCGCGCAGCTCCACGAGCACGCGCTCCGGCACCAGCCCATCCGTGGACACCAGGGCCACCGCCTCGGCCACGCCGCCGGCCGTGTCTTCGCGGCGGCCCAGCGAGAAGTTGGCGATGTTGATATTGTTGCGCCCCAGCACCGTGCCCACGTGGCCGATCACGCCCGGCACGTCCAGGTTCTTCATGAAGATCAGGAAGCCGCTCAACGCCGCCTCGCAGTAGATGCCGTCCACCTGAAGCAGTCGAGGCTTCTCCAGCAGCACCGCACCTTCCACGCTGGTCACACCGAGGTCGGTCTCCACTTCCAGCCGGATCGAATCGGTATGCACGCTGCGCTTGTCGTGGCGCTCCACCACGTCCCATCCGCGCGCTTCCGCCAGGCCGAGAGCATTCACCAGGTTGGCCTTGTGCGCGGTCGAGCGGCTCAGCACGCCGGCCAGGCCCGCATTGCGCAGCAGGTTGGTGTTGGCGTCCGCAATCTTGCCGAAGTAGTGCAGCCGCACCGTGTGCGGATTGCCCGTCGCGATGTGCGCCGCGAAATTGCCCAGCCGCTCGGCCAGGGTGGCGTACGGGCCGAGCGTGCGATACTGCTCGGGCGACATCGCCGGCATGTTGACCGCGTTGATGGCAACGCCGCTCTTCAGGTATTCCACCACCTGCTCGGCGATCCGGACGCCGACGATCTCCTGTGCCTCTTCCGTCGAACCGCCGATGTGCGGCGAGGCCAGCACGTTCTGCTGCGCGAACAGCGCATAACCCGCCGGCGGCGGTTCCACGCCGAAGACGTCCAGCGCCGCGCCGGCAACCTTGCCGCTCGCGATCGCCTCGGCCAGCGCCGCGTCATCCACCAGCTCGCCGCGCGCGCAGTTGACGATGCGCACGCCTTCCTTCATCTGCACGAAGGCCGCGCGCGAGAGCATGCCCTGCGTTTCGGGAGTTGCCGCCACGTGCAGCGTCAGGTAATCGCTGTGCGCGTACAGCGAAGGCAGGTCCATCAGCTCAACGCCAAGATCGTCGGCGATCGCCGACGTCACGTAGGGATCGTGCGCGATTACCCGCATCTCGAATGCGCGGGCGCGCTTCACCACCTCGCGGCCGATGCTGCCCAGCCCCACGATCCCCAGCGTCTTGCCGCGCAGCTCACTGCCCAGAAATTTCTTCTTCTCCCACTTGCCGCCGCGCGTCGAGGCATTGGCCTGGGGAATGTGCCGCGCCATGGCCAGCATCAGCGCCAGGGTATGTTCCGCGACCGAGATGGCGTTGCCCCCCGGCGTGTTCATCACCAGCACGCCCGCGGCCGTGGCGGCTTCCAGGTCAACGTTGTCCACGCCCACGCCCGCGCGCCCGATCACGCGCAGCTTCGGCGCCTGCGCCAGGACCTCGTTATTTACCTGCACCGCGCTTCGCACCAGCAGCGCGTCGGCCTCGCCCAAGTGCTGCTGGTATTCTTTCGGGTTGGAGACGATCACGTTCCAACCAGCCTGCGACCGGAAATGCTCGATCCCGGCCGCCGCCATCGGCTCCGCGATCAGGATGTTCATTTCACCACGGCCGTCTCGAGGGCCGATTGCGCGTAGATTTCCTGCGCCGCTGCCACGCCCGTGCCGTAGGCCACGGGGAATCCGTTGGCATTCAGAATGATCTCCAGGGCGGCGATCATGCTGAAGAGGTCCGCGAAATCGAAGTACCCGAGGTGGGCGATGCGGAAGATCTGTCCCTTCATCGAGCCCTGCCCGTTGGCGATGATGGCTCCGAAGCGGTTGCGGAATTCCTTCACGATCACGCCCGAATCCATCCCCTTGGGCGCCTTGATGGCGGTCACCGAAGATCCTGGCGATGCCGGCGCGAACAATTCCAAGCCGAGCTTCTGCGCCGCGGCGCGCGTGGCGTGAGCCAGCATCTGCGCGTTGGCGATCAGGTTGCCCATGCCGATCTGTTTCACGTACTTCAGCGCCTCGCCCAGCGCCAGAATCAGCGAAGTCGCCGGAGTCCAGCTCGATTCACCGGCTTCGCCGCTCTTCTTCTCTTTTTTCAAATTGAAATAGTAATGCGGCAGATTGCCGGTTTCGCCCAATTTCCACGCCTTCGGACTGATCGACATGAACGCCAGCCCCGGCGGAATCATGAACGCTTTCTGCGATCCGCCGATCACTACGTCCAAACCCCAGCCGTCGATGTCCAGCGGCATCGTGCCCAACCCGGTGATCGCATCGACCACCAGAATCGCGCCCGTCTTGGCGACCGCCCTGCCCAGGGCTTCCACATCGTGCGCGGCGCCGGTCGAGGTTTCGGAGGCCTGTACGAAAACGCCCTTCACTGCCGGCTCGGCGGCGAGCGCGGCCTCTACCGTTTGCGGCGTGACCACCTGACCGTACGGCACCGTTAACACGTTCGCGTCGAGCCCGTACGCTTTGGCGATCTCCGCCCACCGCTCGCCGAATTTTCCGGCCACGCAGGCCACCACCTTGTCGCCCTTCGAAAAAAGGTTCGACACAGCCGCGTCCATGGCGCCGGTTCCGGATGCCGCGAACATCACCACGTCGTTGGTCGTGGCCAACAACTCCTTCAGGTCCGCCAAGCAAGCGCGATACACCTTTCGGAAATCCTCCGTACGATGATGCATGTCCGACGCCATCATCGCGTGCAGCGCGGGCGGATAGAGAGGGGTTGGGCCGGGAGTCAGTAAACGCTGTTTTCGAATGTACATTGCGGGATTAGTCTTTTAGAATAGCAGACGACATGCCCCTCATCGATCAGGTGCAGACGGAGATGGTTGCGGCCATGAAGGCTCGCGACGAAGCGCGCCTCAGCGCGCTGCGGATGATCAAGGCCGCGCTGATGAAGGCGAAGGTGGACTCGCCCAAACCGCTGGACGAGGCCGCCGAAATGGCGGTGCTCAAGTCGCTGATCAAGCAGCGCATCGACGCCGCCGAGATGTTCCGAAAGGCGGGGCGCATCGAGCAGGCGGAGAAAGAAGAGGCCGAAAAGAGGCTCATCGAAAGCTATCTGCCCGCCGGCGCTACCGAGGCCGAGATCGATGCTGCCATCACCGAAGCCATGGCCGAAACGGGCGTGGCATCGCTCAAACAGATGGGGGCGGTGATGAAAGCGGTGCAGGCCAGACTCAAGGGCAAGACCGTCGACGGAAAGGCGCTGAGTGATAAAGTGAGGTCCAGATTACAATGACGCCTCCTCAAACGGAAAAGAAATTCCGGTCGTACGTTCCGGACAAGACCGACCTGCGCGAGTTCACGGTCCGTGCGGTGCTGCTGGGACTGGTGATGACTGTCGTCCTGGGAGCCGCGAATCTCTACCTCGGCTTGCGTGCCGGCATGACCATCGCGGCCACGTATCCCGCGGCGGTGATCGGCATGGCCATTCTACGGCTGATGAAGGGCTCGATCCTGGAAGAGAACATCGCGCGAACCATCGGCTCCATCGGCGAATCCGTAGCTGCCGGCGCCGTGTTCACCATTCCGGCGTTCGTGCTGTCTGGCGTGTGGCCCGCGTTCGATATCGAAAACGGCTACTGGAAATCGGTGGCGCTTATGGCGGTGGGCGGCACGCTGGGCATCCTTTTCGTTACGCTGCTGCGCCGCGTCATGGTGGAGGATCCCGATCTGCCGTTCCCGGAATCCGTGGCCGCGGCCGAGATTCACAAGGCCGGGCAGCAGGGCTCGAAAGCCGCCCAAATCCTTTTCGCCAACATGGGTCTTGGCGCCGTGGTCTATTTCCTGGGAGCCATCAACGTCTTCGCCGCCAGCCGTGATTTCGTAGTCCGCGTGGGCGAGATCGGGCGCAGCATGGTCAAGCTCACCCGCGCTCCCGGCGCACCCACCGTGCAGGCGGGCGCCATGTCCACGTTCTCTGCGCCCGCGATCAGCCCGGCGTACCTGGGTGTCGGCTACATCATCGGACCACGCCTGGGCGCACTGAACTTCGCCGGCGGCGTCTTTGCGTGGGGACTGCTGGTGCCCCTGCTGGCATTCTTCATGGGGCCGCAACTCGGAGGCGCCGCCACGGGCGAAGGCGACTGGGCGAAGGTTGCCGGCGCGATCTGGTATCACATCGTCCGGCCCATCGCCGTCGGCGGCATGATGGTCGGCGCGTCGTTCACACTGTTCCGGATGCGGAAGAACCTCGGCCTCGGAATGAAGCGCGCGGTCGCCGATTTGAAGAAGTCCGCCGCCGCGCACGAGGCCACCGGCCGCACGCAGCGCGATCTCAGCGGCAAACTGGTCTTCGGCGGTCTGGCTGTCGTGTTCATTTGCATGATCGCCCTCTATCTTTATTTCGCGGGCGAGATCAGCGCCGCGGTTGCGGCCGCCATCGTGATGATCGTCCTCGGCTTTTTCTTTGCGGCTGTCTCCGGCAACCTGGTGGGCATGATCGGCTCGTCCAACAACCCGATCTCGGGCCTCACGCTCTGCACTCTGGTGATCGCGGCCCTGCTCATGGTCGCGATGGGGCTGCGCGGCAACACCGGCATCGCCGCCGTGCTGGGAGTGGCGGCGGTGGTCTGTGTTTCCTCCGCGGTAGCCGGTGAAATGCTCCAGGACCTCAAGGCCGGGCACATTCTCGGCGGCACGCCCGCGAAAATGCAGATGGGGGATCTGCTTGGCATCGCGGTCTCCAGTCTCGCGCTGTTCTTCCCGCTGATGTGGCTGCACCGCGCCTACACTTTCGGTACCCCGCAGCTCTCCGCGCCGCAGGCCGGCCTGATGGCCTCACTGGCACAGGGCATCGTCGGCGGCGCGATGGCGTGGCCGCTGGTAGTGGTCGGCATCTTCATGGGCTTTGGGTTGATCCTGGTCGAAGTGCGCAGTCCCATGCTGTTCAGCGTCGGCATGTACCTGCCGCTGGAGACCACTTTTGCAATTTTCGTGGGCGGACTCTTTCGCTGGGCCACCGACAAGTTGCGCGACAGAGGAGGCTTCAACGACGCGCAAAAGGCCCGCATCGAAAATGCCGGCGTGCTCACCGCGTCCGGCCTGATCGCCGGCGAGGCGCTCTGCGGGCTTGTGGTGGCCGGCTTCCGAGCCGCCGAAAAGAGCCAGGGCAAGCTGCTCCTGCCCGACGCTACCTGGGGCGGCGCCGATTGGCTCGCCATCCTGGTGCTGATCGGGCTGGCGCTCCTGATGATTCGCCTTCCGCTGCTCAATGCGGGCCGTCCCGACGAACCGGCGCCGCCCACCGCCATCATGTAACCGTCATTCGACACAAGGAGCTTTCATGACTTACTTTCAGGAGCACAAGGCCGACTTTCTGGAAGGCCTCAAGAACTTTCTGCGCATTCCCAGCATCAGCACCCTGTCGGAGCACAAGCCGGACATCCGGCGCGCGGCCGATTTCGCTCTGAACGAGCTGCGCGGGGCAGGGATGACTTCCGCCGAGCTGATCGAAAGCGACCACGGCGGCAACCCGCTGGTCTATGCCGAATGGCTGGGCGCTCCCGGCAAGCCGACCATTCTCTTCTACGGGCACTACGACGTGCAGCCGGCCGACCCGCTCGACGAATGGAAGTCTCCACCCTTCGAGCCCGACGTGCGCAACGACAACATCTATGCGCGCGGCGCCGTCGACGACAAGGGCCAGGTCTACATCCAGATCAAGGCCGTCGAGGGCCTGATGAAGACCCACGGCAAACTGCCGGTCAACGTCAAATTCCTGCTGGAAGGCGAAGAGGAAACCGGCGGCGAGCACATCGAAGCCTATGTGAAGAGCAAACCGCCGCGCCTCAAAGCCAACGCCGTAGTGGTCTGCGACACCGAGATGTTCGCGCCCGAGCTGCCCAGCATCTGCATCGGCCTGCGCGGCATGGTCTACTACGAGTTGTTCGTCGAAGGCGCCAACCACGACCTGCATTCGGGGGTCTACGGCGGCGCGGCGCCCAACCCGATGATGGCCATCGCCGAGATCCTGACCGCGCTCAAGGATCGCGACGGTCATATCCTCATACCCGGCTTCTACGATCGCGTGGTGCCGCCCGCGGAAAAAGAGCGCGAGGCATGGGCCCATCTTCCGTTCAACGAGAAGGAATACACCGAGGTCGAAATGGGCGCCAGGGAACTCACCGGCGAGCCTGGCATATCCGTCTTCGAGCGCACCTGGGCGCGGCCCACGCTGGAAGTGCATGGTGTTCGCGGCGGCTTCACTGGTGAAGGCGCCAAAACCGTGATTCCCGCGCGCGCCGTGGCCAAGATCAGTACGCGCCTTGTGGGCGATCAGCAGATCGACGAGTGCATCGCGCAGACCCAGGCCGCCGTCAAGGCTGCGTGCCCCAAGGGCGTCACCGCCGAATTGAAGGTGCTGCACACCGGCGCTCCGTCGCTGACCAATCCCGACAACCCGTTCATCCACGCCGCCGCCGATGCGCTTAAGCAGACCTTCGGCAGGGAGACGGTCTACATCCGCAGCGGCGGGTCGATCCCGATCGTGGGCGTGTTCGACCGGTATCTCGGAATCCCCAGCGTGATGATGGGCTTTGGACTGCCCGACGACAACCTGCACGCGCCCAACGAGAAGTTCCACCTGCCGAACTTCTATCGCGGGATTGAGACGGTGGCGCGCTACCTGGAGATTCTGGGGGGCTGAGATCATAATATAGACATGCGCCCCCGCGATACATCGCCGGAAGCCTGGAAGGTTCTCATGGACCTGATCCGACACATGTCTCCCGAGGAGCGGCTACGCCGGTGTATGGAGCTTTCCGAGGCAGTACGTCTGGTTGCCGAGGCCGGTTTGCGCGAAGCCTATCCGCAAGCTGACGACAGGGAGATCTTCCTGCGTGCCGCGTGCCAGAAGCTGGGTCGGGAATTGTTCCGCGAGGTGTACGGAGACGCTCTCCCTGCACATGGAACCGCTTAGTCAGGTTCTCTCAGAAGTTACTTCCGCGCTCGGCCGCGCTGGCATCCGCTATGCCGTAGGCGGTTCTGTCGCATCTTCGGCGCGAGGCGTGTGGCGTACAACGCTAGATGTGGATCTAATCGCAGAGATACGGCCTGCTCAAGTGTCAGAGCTCATTCGCGCGCTTGGACCTGTGTGGTATGCCGACAGTGAAATGATTCGCCGCGCCATACTGTCGGGGCGTTCATTTAACCTCATCCATACCCGTCTCGCATATAAGGTAGACATATTTCCCGTCGTTGAGGAATTCCATGCAGAGCAATTGAGTCGTGCCACCATCCTCCCACTGGGCGCCGAGCAGATCCCCTGCGCAGTAGCGAGTGCTGAGGACATCCTTCTTGCAAAAATCCGGTGGTACCGCGATGGTGGGGAATCCTCCGACCGTCAGTGGAACGACGTCGTAGGAATTATATCGGCCAACACGTCACTTGACCTCACTTATCTTCAGCATTGGGCCGCACGCCTCGGCGTCACCCGACTCCTGGAGAAAGCCCAGGCCGACGCTCAGGTCTTGTAAACCTTCCAGAACACGTCGCGGAACTTGGCCATCTCCTGGTCCGTCCCGATGGTCACCCGCAGCATGTTGTCCAGCGGCGGAAACGGACGCCCGGGCGCCACGCCCTGCTTCGGCATCTCGGTGATGAACTCGCGCGCGTTGCGGCCCACGTCGATCATGATGAAGTTGGCCTGGGGCTCGATGTAGCGCACCTTCCGCTCCTTCAGCCACGCGCACAGCTCGCCCCGCGTCTTCGACATCGCGGCCTTGCGCTCGCGCAGAATGTTGTGCCGGTCATCGAGTGCCGCCACCACGCCCTTGGCGCTCACGATCGAGATCACGTTGATGCGCAGCGGCGACATCTTCGCGACCCAGTCGGCATTGGCCGCCGCGAACCCAACCCGCATACCCGCCATGCCGTAAATCTTGGAGAACGTCCGCGTCACAATCACGTTCTTCCCCTGCCGCACATAGGGCAGCGCACTCGCCAGATCCGGCGAATCGCCGAAGTGAATATACGCCTCGTCCACCAGCAGAGTCGTATCCGGCGGCAGGTTCGCGACCAGCCAGTCCAAGTCCTGCCTGGAAGTCATCGCCGACGTCGGGTTGTTCGGATTGCAGATGTAGATCAACCCGCCTCGCGCCCGCGCGGCTTCCTCCACGAGCCTGTGCACGTCGGCCGTGAAATCCGGCCGGAGCTTCGTCAGCACCACGGGGCGGCCCAGCGCGCGCGCCAGTTCCACCGGGCCTTCGTAGGTAGGCGCCATCGTGATCAGCGGCCGCGTGGCGGAGGTCAGCGAATCCACCGCGATGTGCAGCGCCTCGCTCGACCCCGAGCCCACCATCACCTGTTCGGGCGCGAGATCCTCGCTCTTTGCAATCGCCGCATAGATGCCGCGGAAGTCCTGGTAGCGGTAGCGCCACGCGGTCGGCAGTGTTTCGTTCATGGCGGCCAGGGCCGCGCGGGGAATCCCCATGGGGTTTTCGTTGGCGTTGAGCCAGACCATGTCGGAGGGCATGTTGGCGTTCTGCACCGCCGCGCGTTGCGCGTAGGCCATTTCCGGCAGCATGCGGAATGCCGCCGCGCCGGCTCCAAATCTGGCAGCAAATCCTCGTCGGGTGAGCATGAAGTCATCATACCGCCCGCCTGCGACTGTTAGGGCCGGACGGAGCACCCGAACTGTGTTCTCGCCCTCTCGCGCTGTTCCTGCGCCCGTGCCGGCTCGCGCGCCTCCGCAAAGGTACCCGCCAGGTCCGCGAGCGCAACACATGTCTGTAGCCGCACCGCCGGGCATCCATAGTTGATGGTCATGGCCGCGCCCGACTGCGCCAAGGCGCATTCCCCGCCCGGCATCTTGCTGGCTGCCTCCTGGAGAAAGTGCAGCGCCTCGGGCCTGGCGCCGTCCAGGAAGACCTTCTCCAAGATGATCGCCATTGCCATCGGCGCATCTCCCAGCGCCAGGTATTGCGACGACGAAACGGCGTACAACTCGAGATACTCCGGTTTCAAGCCGCGGCCGTAGCGCAGCGCTTCCACGGCCTCTTTGTGACGGCCCAGTCTCGCATAGACTGCGCCCAGACCCTGGTACACCTCCACCGATCCCAGACGCTGCGCCAGCGGACGGCCATGTGCCAGTTGTTGCCGGTCGAAATCCTGTTCGATAGCTAGCGAAGCGTCCCGAGCGCGCAGCAGAACCTCGAGCGCCTTCTGATACCAGGCTCGTGCCTGTTCGGGTGACGCAGCATTCAACCGGTCGCCCTTGGCGGCGTAGTACAGGCCAAGATGGCGAATCGTGTCGTCCAGAACGTAGGCGGAGGGCAGTCCGCTCAGAATCCCGGCCGCCGCCTCGCCCTCCCGAATCGCACGGTCGAGATTCGCCTGCGGGTCCCGCAGATACAGCTCGCGGCCCAGGAGGTCGTGGGTGCGAAAGCTGTCGGGCGAGACATCCACGTCGGCGCTTTCGAGTGTGAAGTTGTTCCTCCAGTCGAAATTGCGTGCGAAGGTGCGGCCAGCGAAGAGCACCAGCACGGTTGCCAGGATGATCCGTGCGGTCCGCACATCCTTCACCTTGAAAATCAGCGCCACGGCGGCAATTGCGAACCCGATCGACGGCAGATACAGGAATCGCTCGGCCAGGACGGAGCCGATCAACACCAGCAGGTTCGAGGTCGGCAGAATACTGATCGCCATAAACCCGATACCGAAATACAGCACCCGGTCGCGGCGATAGCGGATCAGCGCGGCTGCCAGGATCGCTATCACCGCGATCAGCGAGCACCAGGCCCAAGGGTCGCCGGGCGTCGAGATGGGAATCTGGCGGTAGGAACGGTCGAAGGTCAGCCGCAGCGGGCACAGCATCAGCCACAACTGGAGGCCGAGCACTTTGACCGCGGTGAGGCGGGCCGTCCAGAAATCGGTCATCAGCAGCGGATTGCCCAGGTATGCTTTCAGGGGCCAGGGCCGCGCGGCCAGCACCTCGCTGCGGATCCAGAACGCCAGTCCCAGGGCCGCTGCCGTGGCCCCGTAGAACGGCGCGCGCCGTCTCCACTCGCGCCACAGGGCCGGGAAATCCAGGCTGTCCCACACCAGCATGAGGCCGGGCAGCACCGCGCCGTTTTCCTTGGAAAGCACAGCGAAGAGCGTCAGGCTGAAGATTCCTGCGGCGCCAACTGCCGCGCGCCGCCCGCCCCATTCCCGCGCGCGAACGTAGAGGCTGAGTCCGGCAAGCACGCCGAGGGCGGCGAGCAGGTCGGCGCGTCCGCTGACGTTGGTGACCGACTCGGTGCCCGCGGGATGCACCGCCCAAATCGCCGCGGCGAGGAACGCGGGCCAGGTGCCGTCGAAAATACGGCGGCACAGCCCGAACACCAGCAGCACGTTGGCCGCGTGCAGCAGGAAATTCGTGAAGTGGTATCCCGCCGGATCTGTCTGGCTTCCCAGCACGGCGTAGTTGACCAGGTACGACAGGATCGTGATCGGCCGGTACAGCACGTCGACCGGCAAAGGCCACCAGTAGTCGCGGCCGAAGATGAGCCGGAGGTTTTCGACCGTCAGGGCGCGAATGCGCGTGTCGGCGCCGACGATCACGTTCGCGTCGGTGGCCAGGTCGAGCGTAAACGAGTTCACATAGGCTATAAACGTGATCCCGCACAGTAGCAGTGCCGGCATCCATTTCCGTTGCAGGATGTTCAGTTCTGGGTTCGGCTCTGCCGGGCGGACCGCGCCGGCGGAAGTAGGACGTGCTCGTTTGGCCAAGGCTAAGGCCAAAGTATCACATCGGGCTGAGCAGACGACATCTGCTTCAATATGGCGGAGCCGGGCGGCATGCTGGGCTCCGCGCGCCGCGTCCCTTCGCCTTCCGGACCGCCATCGCCCGGCTAGCCGCTCATCGAGCCGAGGAACTCGGCGTTGGTGCGAGTCTTGCCCAGCTTGTCCAACAGCAGTTCCATGGTCTCCACCGGTGACAGGGGGTTCAGCACCTTGCGCAGGATCCACACCCGATTGAGCTCGTCTTTCGGCAGCAGCAGCTCTTCCTTGCGGGTGCCGCTCTTGTTGATGTCGATGGCCGGGAACACGCGCTTGTCCACCAGCTTGCGCTCCAGGTGGATTTCCATGTTGCCGGTGCCCTTGAACTCTTCGAAGATCACGTCGTCCATGCGGCTGCCGGTGTCGATCAGCGCGGTCGCGATGATGGTCAGGCTGCCGCCCTCTTCGATGTTGCGCGCCGCGCCGAAAAACCGCTTCGGCCGCTGCAGCGCGTTCGAGTCCACGCCGCCCGAGAGCACCTTACCGCTGGGCGGCACGATGGTGTTGTAGGCACGGGCAAGACGGGTGATCGAATCCAGCAGGATCACTACGTCGCGCTTGTGCTCCACCAGCCGCTTGGCCTTCTCGATCACCATCTCCGCCACCTGCACGTGCCGCGTCGCCGGCTCGTCGAAGGTCGAGCTGATGACCTCGCCGCGCACGCTGCGCTGCATGTCCGTGACTTCTTCCGGGCGCTCGTCGATCAGCAGCACGATGAGCGTGACCTCGGCGTGGTTGGTGGTAATCGAATTGGCAATGGCCTGCAACAGCATCGTTTTGCCGGTGCGCGGCGGAGAAACGATCAGCCCGCGCTGGCCCTTTCCTACGGGAGTCAGGAGGTCCATAACGCGGCCGGAGAAGTTCTCCCTGGTGGTTTCGAGCTTCATGCGCTCGTTGGGATACAACGGCGTCAGGTTGTCGAAGAAGATCTTGTTGCGGGCTTCCTCCGGCGGCTCGAAATTGATGGCGTCAACCTTGATCAGCGCGAAATAGCGCTCGCCTTCCTTGGGCGGACGGATCTGTCCGCTGATGGTATCGCCGGTGCGCAGGTCGAAGCGGCGAATCTGGCTGGGCGAGACGTACACGTCGTCCGGTCCCGGCAGGTAGTTGTACTCGGGCGCGCGCAGGAAGCCGAAGCCGTCGGGCAGGCACTCCAGCACGCCCTCGCTGAAGATCAGGCCGCTCTTTTCGGCTTGAGTCTGGAGAATCTTGAAGATCAGCTCCTGTTTGCGCAGTCCGGCGGCGCCGGCGATCCCCATGTCCTTCGCCACCTGGTTGAGCCTCTGGATGCTCATGTCCTTCAACTCCACCAGGTCGAGCGTGGGCGCTCCGCCTTTGGCCGCGGCGGCCGAGCCCTGCTTGCGCCGCTGCGCTCCCGGATGGCTCTCCATCGGAAGCGGACCGCCCGCATCGGCGGCCGGAGGCGCTGTATTCGCCGGCGGTGGTGGCGCGGGCGGCGGCGTGGCGGCCGGAGCCTTCGCCTCGGCTGCGGGCTTCTGCTCTGCGGCCGATTTGGCTTCCTTCGGCTCCTTACCCTCGGCTGCTCTGCCTTCGGCGGGCGGCGCTGCCACGGCAGCGGCCGATTTCGAAACGCGCTCCTTGTGCGGCTTGTCGTTTTCGGTGGGAGCAGCCTGTTTCTCGGCCGCTTTTTCGGTGGGCTTTTCGCTGTTTTCCTGCGGTAAGGCGGTGCTTACCGTGTTTGAAGTGTTTTCGTTATTGCTTGCCAAATTTCCCTCACTCCCCGGCCGCTCAGGGCCGAGAACGGCAGCGGCTCCACGCCTTCCTTGCGGATCGCGGCGAGTCCGTGCTCTTGCTCAGATTGATTCAACTTGTCTACCTTTGTGGCGACCACCAGGTACGGCCTGTCATGATGCTCAAGCCACCGTTTCAGGTCGAAGTCTTTCTCCATCCATCCGCGGCGCGCATCCAGCACGATGAGAGACAGTCTCAGGGTCTCCCTTTTCTGCAAATACTGCTCGATCAGAATCTTCCACTGCCCCACAAACTCACGGGGCACGCGGGCGTAACCATAACCCGGCAGATCGACGAAATAAAACGCTCCGTCCACCCGGTAAAAATTAATCGTTTGTGTGCGACCCGGCGTGTTGCTCGTGAATGCCAGCCTCCGCTGCCCTACCAGCGCATTAATCAGGCTGGACTTTCCAACGTTGCTTCTCCCTAAAAATGCGATCTCCGGCAAGCGGTCGCTTGGAAACGTGTCCGGCTTGCCTGAGCTTACTACAAATTCGGCTTTCAAGGAACTCAGTGCGCGACCTGCTCCTCCGCCAGCGGCTGTACTTCCACTCCGGCGGGTGTCATGGGCAACGCCACCAGCTCTCGCTCCAGCGCGATCTTCAGCACCTCGTCCATCGACTCCACAAAATGCAGCTTCATGGTGCTGCGGATCGCATCCGGAATGTCCGGCAGGTCCTTTTCGTTCTCCTTCGGAACAATCGCCTGGAGAATCCCGTGGCGATGGGCCGCCATCAACTTCTCTTTCAGACCGCCGATGGGAAGCACCTTGCCGCGCAGCGTGATTTCGCCGGTCATGGCCACATCGCAACGCACCGGTATCTTCGTCAACGCGCTGCAAATCGTGGTGGCCATGGTGATGCCCGCGGAAGGCCCATCCTTCGGAATCGCGCCCTCGGGAATGTGCAGATGCACATCCAGGTTGCGGTAAAAGTCGCGCGGGATGCCCAGCAACGGCGCGCGCGACCGGATGTAACTCATGGCCGCCTGCGCCGATTCCTGCATCACCTCGCCCAACTTGCCGGTGATGGTGAGCTTGCCTTTGCCTTCCATCAGCGTGCACTCGGTGGTCAGAATCTGGCCGCCGACTTCCGTCCACGCCAGCCCGGTCGCGGCGCCGATTTCGTTCCTCTTCTCGGCGTTGAGATCGCGGAACTTCCACGGCCCCAGCAGATCCTGTACCTTGGCGTCGTTGACCACCGCTTTGGAAAGCACCTTCTTCTCTCTGCCGCTTTCCGCGTTCACCACCTGGCGGGCAACCTTGCGGCACACGTTGCCGATCTCGCGCTCCAGGTTGCGCACGCCGGCTTCGCGCGTGTAGTACTGAATCAGGCTGCTGATGCCTTCGTCTTTGAAATCGATTTGCTCCGGGTTGAGCCCGGTGGCTTCCATCTGCTTCTTCACCAGGAAGCGCTTGGCAATCTCCATCTTCTCGAGCTCGGTATAGCCCGAAAGCCGGATCACCTCCATGCGGTCCTGCAAGGCCGGCGGGATAGTGTGCATCACGTTGGCTGTAGCGATGAAAAAGACCTGGCTCAGGTCGTACTCCACGTCCAGGTAGTGATCCACGAACATGAAGTTCTGCTCGGGATCCAGCACCTCGAGCAGCGCGGCGCTCGGGTCGCCGCGGAAGTCCATGGACATCTTGTCCACTTCATCCAGCATGAACACAGGGTTGCGCGTCCCCGCCTTTTTCATCATCTGGATCACCTGGCCCGGCAGAGCGCCGATATAGGTCCGCCGGTGGCCGCGGATCTCCGCCTCGTCGCGCACGCCGCCCAGCGACATGCGCACGAACTTGCGCCCCGTGGCCTTCGCGATCGACATGCCCAGCGACGTTTTGCCCACGCCCGGAGGGCCGACGAAGCACAGAATGCTGCCTTTGGGATTCTTCACCAGCCGCCGCACGGCCAGAAACTCCAGGATGCGCTCCTTGATCTTCTCCAAGCCGTAATGATCGGATTCGAGCACCTTCTCGGCGTACTTGAGATCGCGAATTTCCTTGGACTTCTTCTTCCACGGCACCGCCAGCAGCCAGTCCAGGTAATTGCGGCTCACGGTCGATTCCGCGCTCATCGGCGGCATGTTTTCCAGCCGCTTGAGCTCCGCCATGGCTTTTTCCTGCGCGTCCGCCGTCATGCCCGCGGCTTCGATCTTCTTCTTTAGCTCGTCGATTTCGCTCTTTTCGCCCCGCCCCAACTCTTTCTGAATCGCTTTGATCTTTTCGTTGAGGTAGTATTCCTTCTGCGCCTTCTCCATCTGGCGCTTCACGCGGCCCTGGATGGTCCGGTCCACGTTCAGCTTCTCGATCTCGATATCCAGCATCTCGGCCACGCGCGTCAGCCGGTCGATGGGATCGAAGATCTCCAGCAGTTCCTGCTTCTCCTCCGTATTGAGCTGGAGATTCGCGCCTACCGTGTCCGCGAGCTTCCCCGGCTCGTCCACGCGGATGGCGGCGATCATGGTCTCGTAGTTCAGGTTCTGGCTGAGCTTGACGTATTGCTCGAAGAGGCTGGTGACGCGCTGCACCAGCGTATCGAGCTGCGCGCCCGGCTCGACTTTGTACGCCGAAGTCTTCACGGTCGCGCGGAAGAAACCCTCGTCGTCCGATACCGAAATGACTCGCGCCCGCTCCACACCCTCCACCAGGACCTTGATGTTGCCGTCGGGCAGCTTCAGGCTCTGGACAATGTTCACAATTGTTCCCACCGAGTAGATCTCGTTGGGCCGCGGCTCGTCCACGGAGGCATCGTGCTGCGTGGCCAGGAAGATCTTCTTGTCCGCGGCCATCGCCTCTTCCAACGCGCGCACGCTCGACTCCCTGCCGACCACGAACGGTGTCATCATGTACGGGAAGATGACCACTTCGCGAATGGGCATCATCGGCAGTTTCCGGGTATCGGATTTTTCCTTTGAAGTAAGCATTGAAAATTCCCCAGCGGTATCCGCTCTCCCTCTCCCGGCCGAACGCCGTTCGCGGTTGCGGCTTGCTAACGCAGCTCCTTAACTTGGGTCGGTAGCGGTTTGGTAAAAATTGCGGTTCGGTTGGACAGCGGCGGCTAACCGGCCTTTTCTAATATTGTAAGACTGATTTTCTGCGTCAGCACCATCTCTTTGGTGACCTGGAACTCCCGCACCTTTTTGTAGGAGGGGAGATAGTACATCAGATCCAGCATCAGGTCCTCGAGAATCATGCGCAACCCGCGCGCCCCCACTTTGCGGTCCATGGCCAGATCCGCGATAGCCTCGAGGGCCTCGTCGGTAAACCGCAAGCGCACGTTTTCAAACTCGAACAACTTCTGGTACTGCTTGACGATCGCGTTCTTCGGCTTGCTCAGGATCTGGATGAGCGCGCTGCGGTCGAGATCTTCCAGCACTGCATTCACCGGAAGCCGGCCGATGAACTCGGGAATGAAGCCGAACTTGATCAGGTCGATCGGCTGCACCTGGTTGAGCAGGTCGATATCCCGGCGCCCGCTGATCCCGGTGATATTGCTGGCGCGCGGCACGATCTTGCTTTCCTCTTCCTGCAGGAAGCCCATGCTCTTCTTGCCGGTGCGCCGCGCAATCACCTTCTCGAGTCCCACGAAAGCCCCGCCGCAGATGAACAGGATGTTCGTGGTATCCACCGGCGTGAATTCCTGGTGCGGATGCTTACGCCCACCCTGCGGAGGCACGTTCGCCACCGTGCCCTCCAGGATCTTGAGCAGCGCCTGCTGCACACCCTCACCCGATACATCGCGCGTGATCGACGGATTTTCGTCCTTGCGGCAGATCTTGTCGATCTCGTCGATATAGATAATTCCCTGCTGGCACTTCTGGACATCTCCGTCCGCCGCCTGCAGGAGCTTGAGGATGATGTTCTCCACGTCTTCGCCCACATATCCGGCTTCCGTCAGAGTAGTTGCGTCGACGATGGCGAACGGCACATCCAGGATTTTGGCCAGAGTCTGTGCCATCAGCGTCTTGCCGGTGCCGGTGGGGCCGATGAGCAGAATGTTCGACTTCTGCAGTTCCACGTCGGTGTTGCGCATCCGGTTCATGTGGATGCGCTTGCAGTGGTTGTACACCGCCACCGCCAGCTTCTTCTTAGTGGCTTCCTGCCCGATCACGTATTGATCGAGAAACTCTTTGACTTCCAATGGCTTAGGGATCTTGTTCGGGGTCCCTGAGGGGGCTTCGACCTTGTCGTCCTCTAATATCGAGTTGCAGACCGCGATGCACTCGTCACAAATGTAGGCGCGGGGGTAGTCGCTGGGGGAGGAGATCAACTTTCCGACTACATCCTGACTCTTATGGCAAAACGAACATCGCAAAGCGTCGTCGCTTCCGGCACGTTTCACGCGGTTCTCTCCTCCGCCCCGGGCTCAGCGCCGTTGGGGTAGGGAACTACGATCGATTTCGTTTCTATTATCACCTGAAATCCGGTCCGTTGGCAATGTGGTCTGCGGTTAGGGTAATCACTAGTACGTCAAAGGTTAACGTTAGAACGCCGGACGGAAGAATACCCTCAGTCCCCGGTCTTCCGGGCGTGCTCGAAGAGGAAATTGAGTGTCTTGTCTGTCTGAAGGTGATTGGCGATGCGGCCGAGAGTGCCGTCCTTTTCAAACTCCATATGCACCGCTGCCACCGGCTTGCGCTGTTGGCGGGCCAACCGTTCCACCTCGCGATCCACCTCGTCGCGGCTCGCGTAAATCGATTCCCGCTCGCTAATCTTGCCGAGCAGCAGAGAGGCCTTCACTTCTCTCACCGCCTTCTCGCGCTGCGTCTCCTTCACCTTGTCCCAGTCCAGCTTGAGTTGCCGCGGGTCGAGACCCTGGCTGGCCATCGCCTGCAGGCTCTGTTCCACCCGGTTGCGGATTTGCCGGTCGACGTACACCTCCGGCACCGGAAAATCGTGCCCATCCACCAGCTTTTCGACGATCTTGTTCCTGGCTTCCTGCTGCGCCTCGTACTGCCGCTGCGCGAAAATCGCTTTGCGCACCGCTTCTCTCAGTTCATCTACCGTACGATAGTCACCCAGCTCCTGCGCGAATTCATCGTCCAGCTCCGGCAGTTCCTTTTTCCGGAGGCCCTTGAGTGTGGCGTGGAACTTCACCGTCCGTCCGGCCAGGCGCTGCGACCCATAATCCTGCGGGTAGGCAACCTCGAACTCGCGCTCTTCGCCCGGGGTCACACCGCGCAGATTCCCGGTGAAGGGCTCCAGCGTATCCTTGCCCCCGAGTTCAAGCACCAACTCCTCGGTCTTCACCGGCTCGCCTTCCACCCCGCCAAGGCTCTCCAGGGCCACCACCGCGAAATCGCCGTCTTCCGCCGGCCGCGGGTCGATATTGACGAACTGCGCCTTCTGATCGCGCAGCTCGTCGATGCGGTGCGTCACGTCCTCGTCGGTGACCTCAGGATCGTGGTACGGAACCTCCACGTTCTTGTATTCGCCAAGCTCGATCTGCGGCAGCACCTCGAACGTCGCCTTGAATCGCAGCGGCTCACCGTCGTGAAAATGCACGTCGCTGATATCCGGCGTTCCCACTACCTGCAGGTTCTCCGCCTCAAACTGCTTCTGCAGATGCGCGGGAATCAGCTTTTCCAGCACTCTCTGCCGGATATCGCCGGCAAATTGCTTGCGGATGATGGAGGAGGGCGCCTTGCCCGGCCGGAACCCGGGCAGCTTGGCGCGCTTCATAACGTCGGCCACGACCCGGTTCGTCTCGTTTTCTACCTCGCCAACGGGGATGGAAATCTCGAGAGCGTGCTTACAGCCTTCAACGAATGCCAAGTGGAGGAACCTCAAGGAAAGATTGTCTGGGTAAATCCTATTGTAACAGCTCGCCCGTGGCGCGGACGATCGCCTTTCGCCGTCCGCCCCTCCGGGCGGGTGTATACTATCCCCGCCCGGGGGGATCCCGCACAAAAAAGGGTGAAAGGGGAATATCGATGCGCCCAGTCTGCCGCAGGAACGCTTTCCTGTTGGTGAGTCTCTGTCTGTTTCTCACCGCCGCCACCACTTACGGTCAGGTCCTGTATGGCTCGCTGACCGGCAACATCACCGACGCCACCGGCGCCGCTGTCCCGAAAGTAAAAGTCGAAGCCTTCAACGTCGCCACCGGCGTCTCCAAGTCCACCACAGGCGACGAACGCGGAATCTACCTCCTGAGCGATCTTCAGCCCGGCACCTACCGCGTCACCGTCTCAGCGCCCTCGTTCGCCACGCGGGTGATGCAGAACGTGGAATTGAACGCCAACACTGTGGTTCGCGTCGACGCCGCCCTCCAGGTCTCGCAGGTTTCTGAGAGCGTCACCGTCATCGCTTCCGCCGTCACCCTACAAACCGACCGCGCCGACATCAACAGCCAGGTCCAATCCAGCCAGATCGCCGACCTGCCGCTGATCAATTCCCAGGGCCGCAATTTCCAGTCGCTGTTCAAGGTCCTGCCCGGATTCACACCGCCAGTCGAGGCGCATTCCGACGCCGGCAATCCGCAGCGCTCGATGGTCACGCAGGTCAATGGCATGCCGCAATCCTCCAATGCCACCCGCCTCGACGGCGCCACCATCAGCTATCCGTGGCTCCCGCGTCTGGTCGCCTACCTTCCGCCGGTGGAAGCCGTCGAGACCGTCAACCTGGTGAGCAACAGCTTCGATGCCGAACAGGGTATGGCCGGCGGCGCCGCCATGAACGTCACCATCAAGAGCGGCACCAACAGCTTCCATGGCGCCGCCTGGGAATACCACACCAACAGCCAGCTCAAGGCCCGCAATTATTTCTATTGCCTCTACTCCTGCACGGGCGACCCGAACCATCCGCCGAAGAACCTCAATAACCAGTTCGGAGGGATGGTGGGCGGCCCTATCAAAAAGAACAAGCTGTTCTTCTTCGCGGATTGGGAGCGCACCACCCGCCGTCAGGCTGCCTCGGCCCTGCGCACCGTCCCCACCACCGCGCTCCGTAACGGCGATTTCAACGGCACTGGCACGATCATCTACGATCCCAATACCGGGACCGCCACCGGCACTGGCCGAACTCCGTTCGCCAACAACCAGATTCCCGCCAACCGCATCGATCCCGCCGCCGCCACCATGGCCGCACTGGTTCCGCAGCCCAATCAGAGCGTTTACCCCAACAACTACCTCGCCATCGGCGACTACAGCCTCACCCGCGACAACGTCGACTTCAAGATCAACTATGTGGTCACCGACAAGTTGCAGATCTTCGGCCGCTACAGTTTCTCGCCCACCCTGATCTTCGACCCACCCTCGCTCGGTCCCGCGGGCGGCGATGCCACCAACGGGGGCCAGCCGGGAAGAGCCCCCGGACTGGTGCAGACCGGCGGTATCGGCGCCACCTACACCATCACCCCTCACCTCCTGTTCGATGGCGTGGCCAGCTACACCCGCCTCCGCCTCAGCGCGCAGAACGTCGACATCGACAAAAACTACGGCCTCGACGTGCTCAAGATCCCCGGCACCAACGGCCCGGACTTCCTGCAGGGCGGCTATCCCCGCTTCACCTTCAACACGTTTTCTTCCCTAGGCAATCCTAATGTCTCCAACCCGTTTCTCTTCCGCGACCCGCAGTATTACACCAACGAAAACATCGGCTGGACCAAAGGGTCGCACTCCTTGCGCTTCGGCTTCGAATACTCCAAGTACGACATCAACCACTTCCAGCCGCAGGCCTCCAACGGCCCGCGCGGAGGCTTCAACTTCACCGGCGGCCTGACGTCCCTCAATGGCGGCCCGTCCACCACGGGTTTCAATAGCTGGGCGGACTTCCTGCTCGGGCTCCCGCAGTCCATGGGCAAAGACGTCCAATACGAAAACCCGGCCACTGTGCGCATGCCGTCTATTGGGCTCTACGCGCGCGATAGCTGGCAGGTGAGCCGCAAACTGACTATCGACTACGGCCTGCGATACGAGATGTACTTTGCCCCGACCCGCGATCACTTCCCCGGCGAGCGCTACGATCCCAATACCGACAAGGTCTACCGCGGCGGCTATGACGTCGGCCACGGCCAGGTTGCGCCGCGCCTCGGCATCGCCTACCGGTTCAACGAGAAGACCGTTATCCGCGCTGGCGCGGGAATCAGCATCGACCCCAACAGCTTCCGCTATTTGCGCGACGACTACCCGGCCACTATCTCCACCCAGTATTCCGGCGCATCCAGCTATCTCGCCGCCGGCACTCTCAGAACCGGAATTCCCGATGTCGTCGGTCCCGACCTCTCGCAGAGCGTCTTCACGCTGCCCGCCGCCGTGGGCACCACCACCTTCCCGCAGCGCTTCGATCGCGGCTATCTCGAGTCCTACAACTTCACCATCCAGCGCGATGCCGGCGCCGGCTTCAACGTGCAGGCCGCCTACGTGGGAAGCCGCGCCATCCGCCAGACCGTGATCCAGAACATCAATGCCGCGGGACCCGGCGGCGGCAACAACGGCCGCGCGCTCTATCCAGCCTTCGGACGCATCTCCGATATCAAGTACTTCACGCCCTTCAATACCGCCTCGTACAATGGCTTTCAGACGCAGGTCACGCGCCGCCTGGCACGTTCCATGCTGGGCGTCTCCTACACGCTCTCCCGCGCGATTGACTATGCCGACGACACCGACTCCGGCCTCACCTGGAACTGGCTGCCCATGCTTCAGCGGAACAAGGCCGTGGCGGGTTTCGACCGCACCCACAATTTCCAGTTCTACGGAAACTATCCCCTGCCCTTCGGCCGCGGCGAGAAATACGCCACCAGCGGTGTCGCGTCCTGGATCCTCGGCGGCTGGCAGACCAACTGGATCCTGAGCCGCACCAGCGGCACGCCGTTCACCGTGGGCACCTCCGGCACCTCGGTGAATTCACCCGGCAACACGCAGACCGCCGACCAGGTGGCGCCTGTCCAGATCCTGGGCGGCCACGGTGTCGGCCAGCCTTACTTCAGCCCGTTGTCGTTCGTGCCGGTCACCGACGTGCGCTTCGGCAGCAGCGGCCGCAACATCCTGCGCGGCCCCGGCTTCTTCAACCTGGATGCCAGCATTTTCCGCGATTTCCGCGTCACCGAGCGTTTCCACCTTCAATTCCGCGCGGAAATGTTCGGCGTCACCAACACGCCGCAATTCGGCAACCCCGGCACGACGGTCTCCTCCATGACGAAGAACGCCGACGGCAGCATCAAAGCCCTGAACGGCTACACGGAGATCACCAGCGCCACCGGCGAACGGCAGGCGCGCTTCGCGTTGAAGCTGTCGTTTTGAGGGCCTTACTCCGCCCTCACCATGCGCACTGGCCCCAGCAGTCCCGAAGGTAGCAGCGGCGAATCCGCCTGGTAGAACGGCTGCGTCGTGTAGGTGTACTTCTTGGTCACTCCGGGCTGCGCGTCTCCGATCAAACGGTTCACCCAGAGATTGGTCACCTTCACTTCGAGCTCATTCGGCCCCGGCTTTAGGGCATCGGTGACATCTACCCGGAACGGCGTGTTCCAGAGAACGCCAAGCGACTTTCCGTTCACCGACACTTCGGCCAGGTTCTTTACCTCGCCGAGATCGAGCCACACCCTCGCGCCGGATTTGAACCACCCCGGGGGAGCCTGCAGGTTCCGGGTGTAGGCCCCCGTGCCGGCGAAGTACTTCACACCGGCGTCGGAGTTCTCACACCAGGAGGCCAGGTGATCGAGAGTGATCTTCGCGGGCGCGCCGCGATTCGGCTGGAAGGCCACTTCCCAGGAACCTTCCACGGTCGCGAGCACCGTGTCCACAGGCTTCTTGATGGTGCGAGACGGCGCCGCGGCGGCCTGTCGGAAGACCACGAACACCGCTTCGTACGGGCCGAGCCGGAGAGGCACGGTCGTCCTGCCGCCGGCAATGTTGTACGACCCCGGCTCGATTTTGCCTGTCTCGGGATGCCACAACTCGGCGGCCTTGCCCTGCACCCGGAACGTGGCATCGACAGCTTCCGCCCGCGGATTGCGGTTGTCCACCCAGTACGCCTCGCCATCGGGCAAAGTGCGGTGAACGAACAGCAGGTTGGTGTCGCTCTGTGGCTTGGTGAATTCGAAATCCGGCGGAGTCTGGATAGCGGTGAGCACTGCCGCCAACGTCTGTCCCGAGCGGACCTTCCCCGAATCCCAGAGCTGATCGGCGAGCGAGTGGAACTCAGCCTGGTCGTCTGACAGGCTGGGGCTATCGACCGGCTTCTCGCCAACCACCACTGCCCCCGCGTTGACCAGTTCGCGGATCTTTTGCAGCACCGGCACGGTCATGTGCCGCGCATTGGCATCCAGCGCCAGCACGCGGTAACTCATTCCGCTCGGTGTAGTGATGCGCCCGCCCTGCGCGGAAAGACGATGTAGCAGCGCATCGGCATTGACGTAATCGAAGTTGTAGCCGGCCGGCACGTCGGGCGATTTCGCCGCGAACAGCGCCGTAACGTTGCTGTCTTCGCCATAGAAGTAGGCGACGTCGGCCGCGAACTTTCCCTGCTGCAGCATGTAGGAACTGCGCGCCAGGTAGGTAGTCCAGGGCTTCGCGATCTCCGCCCATGTCTCGTGCCGCGTGAACCACTGGCCGAACGGTCCCAGACCCAGCCCCGGAATCCTGTCGTTGACCGGCTGGTGCACCGAGGTGTGGATCACAAACCGGTTCAACCCCATCGCCAGCTCTTTATCGGCGGTGGGCTTCAGCGTCTCCGGAGACCACGCCCACGCGCCCGCGCGCGCGGTCAGCGACTCCGCAGCCACAAGGTTCTGCCCGTAGATATGCGCCACCGACGCCGACTCCCGGATATCGGCGTTGTACCCGTACTGCTCGGTGTTGACGCCCGGCATCTGCGTCCACATCGCGCTCATCGGGACAGCCGCGTTGCGCTTGACATCCATGCCGTCGCCGATGAACGCGCGCCCGCTTTCGTGCGACTCGCTGTAGCGCGCCATCCCGCGCTCTTTCAGCGAGGCCGTGATCTGATCGTAGTGATATTCGGTTGTCAGCTCGCCGATCGTCTTGCGCAAGTCCCAGAGGAACCGGTCGCTGGCTTCCGCGCTCTCCACCACGCGGCCGGTGAGCACCGGCAGCCAGGGATGCATGTCGTAACCGCGGCGCCTGGTGAATTCGGCGATCATCTCGTCGGTCCAGTTCTGCGCGCCCGCCTCCCAACTGTCGGTGATCACGTATTGCAGGCCGCGCTTTCCCATCAGCGGTCCCACGGTGTCCTTATATTGATCCAGGTACTTGTCGAGATACGCCTTCACGTATGCGCGATTCAGCTTGTCCACTTCCGGTCCGGTCGCCTCGGGCGAGGCGGGATGGTTGGTGATGCCCAGCAGCGAATAGCCGATGCGGAGCACGACCCACCTGCCGGCGGGCGGAGTCCAATCCAGGCTGCCATCCGGGCGCATCCTAGAGGTAAGGTCGATGACGTCACTTTTGCGGATCGCATCCGCCGCTGGAGGCGTGGCGAATCCATAGAGATCGGGGGCGGTGACGAACGCAGCCTTCTCCTCGACCCGGTTGACGCGGGCACCGGTGTGCAGCACCACCTCCGCGATCGGCGTACCTGCAGCCTGTTGAGGCTGACCCGGACCCATGCCTGGCGGGGGTGCGCCGAACATGCCGGCCGCGCCGCGCCCGGACGGGGGAGCCATCGTGCGGAACGTCACCCGGAAGAACTTGGCGGTCACCGGCGCGAAGGCGATGGTGTGTTGGGCTGCTCCACCCGCGGGAATGTTCGCAACGGTCCGAAACTGGCGCCCATCGTCGCTAGCCTCGAGCGCGCGGCCGCTCTCGCCGCCGCCTCGGCCGCCCCGGTTGGCGCCGCCGCCCACCACCAGGCTCACGGCGCGCACTGTCTGGGGCCCGGCGAACTCGAACTGAATCCAGGCGTTCTCGCCTACCGGCACCGCCGGCAGCAGCGTGGTCGTGTTCAGGTCGCCGTCGGTGAGCGCGGCCAGATCGAACGAGCCACCGCTCGAAGTCACTTTCGGCCGCAACTCCGCGAGCGAGCGTTCGCCCGCGGGGACACGGTAGGCAACCACCGCGGAATCCGCGTAGAATTGCGGTATCGGAGGCGCTGGAGTTCCGGCGCCGCCTCCGATTCCTCCGCGGCCACCCGCGACATTCTGGAACGGACCGGTTGTCGACGGCGGCTTGGGTAGCGTCCCGGTGAACGGGCGCCCGCCTTCCACCGGCGTCTCGCTCCACACCACCTTCTTCATTCCCTGCGACGGCGGCACCCACGGCCCGCCGCTCTCGCTCCATCCCGGCGACCCCGCGATGGCCATCTCCAGGCCCAACTGGTCGGCCAGCGTGGCGGTGAACTTGAAGGCGTCCTTCCATTCAGGCGTCATGTACACCAGCCGCTTCTCCACCACCTGCGGCGTGGCGAGCGCCGCATCGAAGTTCTGGAAACCGCCGATGCCCGCGCGCTTCATCCACTCCAGGTCGGCCTTGATTCCCTCTTTGGTGATGTTGCCGTTCATCCAGTGCCACCAGACGCGCGGCTTGGCGCTGTCCGGAGGATTCTGGAACCCGCGTTGCAAAGTGTCCCCCTGGCTCTGCGCGATTATGGCGCAGAAACCCGAGATCAGGATGGGGATGGCAAGCCACCCCGCGTGCTTCAAGCCATTAGGGATTCGCATGAGGATTCTCCAACTGGTCCGGGACTGAACCGAAGCGTGTGACAACAGCGAGACAGCGTTGCCGTCGGCTCGCACATGGTTGTGCTCTAGTCCCTGTGGCACCGAGAATATCATGGTGCACAACAGAGGTACAGGCCCTTTAATCGTTTTGGCTTGAAGAGCGCAGTAACTATTCTTCCCGCAGCGCCAGCATGGGGTCGACCGCCGCCGCGCGGCGCGCCGGCCCCCAGCAGGCCAGCGCTCCCGCCACCGAAACCAGGCCTATGGCGATCGCCAGGTACAGCGGGTTTCCGGGCGCGAGCCCGGCCAGCACTCCCCGCAGGAATCGGTCGAGGCCGAGCGTAGCCGCGAACCCGATCGCCAGCCCCAGCGCGACGTTCGCGAACCCCTGCCGGAACATCAGCGCCTGCACGCTGCCGGGCGTCGCTCCCAGCGCCATCCGCACGCCGATTTCCTGCGTGCGCCGCGATATCGCATACGCCGCTACACCGTACACCCCGCCAACGGAGAGCAGCATCGCCAGGCAGCCGGTCGTCACCAGCAGCATCACGATGAAACGCCGGTCCGCGAGGGAATCCGCGATCAGCACCCGCATCGGCACGCTGAAGAACAGCGGCTGCGCCGGGTCGATGGCCGCGATTTCGCGGCGGATCGCCCGGTCCATTTCCGCGGCCGGCCGCGGCGACTTCACCACCAGGAACTGCGCCTTCTCCAGCGCCGATTGCGCCAGGTAGACCGAGTAGGATTCCACTTCGTCCAGCCCGCGATTCCGCACGGTCGCCACCGTTCCTACCACCCGCTTCCAGTTGCGCGGATTCTCCGGCGTGCAGAAGAGGCAGATTTCGCGGCCCAGCGGGTTCGCGCCCGGCCACATGCGCCGCGCCAGTCCATCGCTCACGATGGCGGCATCGCTCGACGCGCCCATGTCGTGCTCGTCCAGCCAGCGGCCCGCCGCCAGCCGCACGCCCATCGCCGGGAGATAGTCCGCACTCACTACGTCGATTTCGGCCGGCAACTGCCGGCCAGCCTCCACCACCAGCCCGCCGTGATTCTCCCCGCTGAACGGCAGCGCGTCCGCCGTCCCCGCCGCTTCCACGCCGGGCAGTCTCTTCACCGCCTCCAGAACCCGGTCGTAGAATGCGCCCCTCTGTTGCGGAGTGCGATAGCGCTCCGGGGCCGCGAGCAGTACGCACGCCAGCACCCGGTCCGCCTGGAAGCCCGGATCCGTGCCGGCCAGTTCGAGAAAGCTCCCCAGGAACTGCCCGCCGATCACCGTCAGCGCCACCGTAATCGCCACCTCAGCCGCGACAATCGACCCGCGGACCCCGTCCCGCCTCCCTGCCGCCACACCCCGCGCGCCAAATCCGCCCATGGTGACCGCGCGAACCGCCGGCACGACCCCGAACAGCAGGCCGTTCAACACCGCCACCGCGAGCGCGAAACCGAAAACCGCGCCGCCCGCGTGTGCCGCCGCCAGCCGCGGGATGCTCACCGGCGCCAGCGCGGGCAGCACGCGCCACGCGGCGGCGGTCAGCGCATACCCGCCCACGCCGCCGATCGCCGCCAGGACGCAGCTTTCAGTCAAAAGCTGCCTCAGAATTCGCGCCCGTGCCGCCCCCATCGCCATCCTGATCGCGATCTCGCGCTGCCGCACCAACCCGCGCGCAAGCAGAAGGCTGGCCACGTTGGCGCATCCGATCAGCAGAAACATTCCCGCCGCGGCCATCAAAAGCCAGAGCGCCCGGTTCGCTTTTCCCAGAACGCGGTCGCGCAGCGGCGATACCCCGAGCGTGTGATCGCGGTTCGTAGCCGGAAATTCCCGGGCCAGCGCGGCGCTGATCGACGCCAACTCCTCCCGCGATTGCGCCGGCGTCACGCCGGGCGCCAGCCTCGCCACCATCCCCATCGCTCCGCTGCGCACGTGCGGACCCGCTCCCATTGGCGCCCAGAATTCCGCATACGGCGCCGGCGTATGTGCCGCCGCCCTCCTCAGCGGAAAGCTGAAGTCCTCAGGCATCACCCCGATCACTTCGACGTCGCGGCCGTCGACGTTCACGCGCCGGCCCACCACGTTGCGGTCGGCGTTGAACCGGCGCTTCCACAGGCCGTAACTCAGAATAATGACGTCGTCGCGGTCGTCCTCGGGCAGGGCACTCCGCCCCAGCATCGGCGGGACGCCGAGCGTGGGAAAGAGGTTTGCCGTTACGCGCAATCCGTACAGCGATTCGGGTGTGGAAGAGCCGTCGCCGGCCAGGTTGAAAATGGCATTCCGCCAGATCCCGGCCGATGCCAGCGTGTGCGTCCGCCGCATCACCTCATCCGCGTCGTTCCACATCACCCAATCGGCAAGCGACGGCTCGAAGTTGGCGTACTCGCTGCGCAATTGCACCAGGTCTTCGGGCTGCGCGTAAGGCAACTTGTCCAGGAGCACGGCCTTCACCGCGGCAAAGACGACGCTGGTCGCGCCTACGCTCAGCACGATCGACAGCAGCGCCACCGCGCTCGCGGCCCGCGAACGCCACAGAAGTCGAAGCGCGATCCGGATGTCTTGCAGCATGGCTACAGATGCTTCGCCAGGAACCGTGCCGCGGCCTCGTAAGCCTGCCGCCACGTCCGCCACATCACAAAATCGTGGACCTCGTCCGGAAAGATCAGTTCTTCCATCTCGACGCCCTGCTTGCGCAGCGCATCGGCAAGCATCACCGTCTGGTTGAACTGCACGTCGGGATCGTCGTCCCCGGCGACCAACAGCACCGGGCTGCGCCAGGTCTTCACGAACGCCAGCGGCGACGAGTCAAACGCCAGCTTGTAATCCGGCTCGCCCGCGGGTATCATCAGCTCGCGCGCCCAGTCGTGGACCCCGTGGAAATCCACGCCCGTCTTGAAGAGGTCGCTGTTGCGCGCCAGCGCCATCGCGGTCAGGTAGCCGCCGTACGAGCCACCCCAGGCCGCGATACGCGCCGGGTCGATCTCGGCCCGCGAGCGCAGATAATGCGCCCCAGCCTTCACATCCGCATACTCGCTGGCCCCGCTCGGACCGTAGTGCAGCGCCTCCCGAAAATTCAGGCCGTACCCGATGCCGCTCCGGTAGTTTACGCTCAGCACCGCGTAACCGAGCCCCGCCAGATACTGATTGAACGCGTAGGCATTGTGGTAGTAGTACATCGGGTGCCACCCCAAGAGCATCTGCCGCCGCGAGCCTCCGTGAAAGAAAACCACCGCCGG
>DATJYW010000095.1:0-12037 GCA_035499435.1 Candidatus Acidiferrales bacterium
GATCAGCGGATTGCCGGTGGCGGGGTCGTTGATGGCGTTGGTGATGGCGGCCGCGGTGACGGTGTCCTGGGGATCGCAGAAATTCACGTTTTGCGAAGCGGCGAGGTTGCGCGCGGCGCTGTAGACGATCTTGGTCAGGACGTAGTTCAGGTAGGTGAGCTTGCCGAACTGGATGATGCCGACGATGAGCAGGAACAAGATCGGCATCCACATCGCCGTTTCCAGGACTGCATTACCGCTGCGCCTACGCCTCATTGGTGCAGGACCACCTTTCCGGGGCCGGTGAAGCTGCCCACCGGGCACGAGCCGCCGGCGTAGCGTGTGTCGAACCAGCCCTGCTGAACGGGCGCGGGGTTGCCGATGTAGAGCACGGGAATGCGGCCGTTTGCGTCGCTGGGATCGAAAAAAGTGCCGTCGGGATTGGGGACCACCTGGAACTGACGGAACGCGAGGACCGTCATGGCGGTCGCGGTATCGGGCGCGAGTGTGTCCACGATGGCCACGGTGATCAGCGAGCGGCCGTTGCCGGTGTAGGCGGAGTAGGGCGGCGTCTCGGCGGGGGTGACGTCGGTATCGGGCAGGTAAGCGGCCGAGAGCGAGCCGAAATCCGTGACCGCGGTGGTGCAGGCGGCGGGGGTATTGGCGTTGTCGAGGCGCGAGTAGAGGCCGCAGTTCAAGGCCTGGATGTAGGGATTGGTTCCGGCAGCGCAGGTGGGCGGGGCGGCGTTGGCCCAAAGCTGCTCGGTATCGCCCATGTTGAAGCAGGCGAGCGGCGTGTTGGGATTCTGGGTGAGGCCGTTGACGGTGGGGGTGGTGGAAGCGAGCACGCCCTGCGCGCCGCTGACGTACAACTGGTCGAACTCGTCGAGCGTAGCGTTGCCGGTGTCGTAGCGGTTGAGGAACTCGTAGGGGATGGTGGATCCGCCGTTGACGCCGACGCTGCTGGTGAAGGCGTAGTTGATGGGGAGCGGCGTGCCGGTGCAGTTGTAGGAGAGCGTGTAGAGAGTGGAGAAGGCGGAGTCGAAGCCGAAGTTGACGGTGTCGGTGGGATCGAGCGCGGCGATGGCGATGGGAACGATGTTGCAGGCGGTACACAGAGGCGCGCTGATGCCGGCCACGGCCTGCACGCCGACCGAAGTCTTGCGGGAGGTGCCGCCGGGGAGCAGGCTCCAGAAGAGCAGCGGGGCGTCGCCGGTGACGACGACCTGCACGGCTTGCGCGGTGCTGCAATCGCCGGGAGTGCCGGTGCCGCTGGTGGCGGCGGCAACGGTGTCGAAGCAATTGGGCTGCGCGACCACGCTCGTGAGCGCGCCGGCGCCGGTGCCGACGGGGATGGTGCCGAAGTTGTAGTTGTAGGTGGGGCCGTTGGGAGGCAGCACCTTGGTCATGTTGTCCGAGGCGGCGGTGGTGCCGAGGAGCTGGGAGGCGGCGGCGACGGCCATGGAGTTGGCGGCCTGGCTGAGCTCGCCGCGCACGAGGTAGAGACGGCCGAGATCGAAGGCGAAGCCCATCATGCCGAAAAAGACCGGGACCATCAGCACCAGGAGCTGGAGGGAGGTGGAGCCGCGCAGACGCGCCTGGGGCGCGGGGCAGGCCAGGAGGCCTACCCCACTAAGGCCGCTACTGTTTGGGAATCTGCTGGCCACGGGGTCCTACGAATTGCGGGTCGTCGGGCGACACCGTACTGCTGCTCTTGGAGTTCTTCTTGTTCTTCTTGGCCTTCTCCTCCTGGACGGTGGGCAGGAACGTGGCCGGCATATCGGGCAGCTTGGCCTTCTCTTCGGGAGTCAGCGGCTTGACGAAGTGCGGGGTGACGACCACCAGGAGCTCGTCGGTTGTCTTGTCGGTGCTGCGGCTGCGGAAGAGATGGCCCAGCACGGGCAGATCGCCCAGGCCGGGCAGCTTGGCCACGGTCTCGATCACGCGGTTATCGATCAAGCCCGCGATGGCGAAACTCTCGCCGTCCTTGAGGATCACCTCCGTGTCCGCCCTGCGTGAACTCAGGGCGGGGATGGTGTAGCCCTGGAGCACAACAGCGTTGGTGTAATCGAGGCTGCTGACTTCGGGCGCCACCTTGAGATCGATCGCGCCCTGCGGCGTGATGGTGGGGGTGAAATCGAGCTTTACGCCGAACGGTTTGAACTGCACTGTGATCACGGGCGCGGTGGTGCCGCCGGTGGGGGTAGTGGTGATGGTGGGGAAGGGGAACTGGCCGCCGGCCAGGAAGGAGGCGTCCTTACCTTCGAGGGTGATCAGGTTGGGCTCGGCGAGAATCTGGAGCAGGTCGCGCTCCTGCAGGGCCTTGATGGTAGCGCCGATATTGAGATCCGGCCGGAAGACAAAGAGGTTGAGGAGGTCGGAGAAATTGACGGTCGAGGTGGGAAGCACGCCGGGCCCGGTGGTCAACGGGCTGAACCTGGGAGACGTGAATTGCTGCGTGCTGGCAGCGCCGATCATCGCCGGGTTGGTGCTGAACAGGTTGAACCCGATCTGGGACAGCGCCACGCGGTTGATGGCGGCGAACTTCACCTGGAGCAGCACCTGGCGCGGCTCGGCGGGCGGAGGCGCTTCGAGCAGGTTGATCACGGTCTTGGCGCGAGTCTGCGCCATGCTGGCGAGTTTCTTGGCGTCTTCGGTGCTGTGAACTTTGCCGCTGAGCACGATGGTTTCGCCGGTGCCGGTGATGGTGATGGGCGTGCCCGCGGTCTCGCGGATGGAACGCGCGAAGGTGTCCCAATCGGAGGAGTCCCTGGTGACCTGGATCTCCCAGCGCGCGGGATCGGCGCCGGTCTCCCACACCAGCAAGGTGGCGCGGCCCGGTGTCTTGGCGTTGACCATCACTTCGCGCGGGGAAAGCACGACGGTGTCGGCGATTTTGGGTTCGGAGATGGCGACCTTGGTGATGTCGTTCTTAAATGTGAGCAGCTCGCCGCGGCCTTCCAGCAGGGTGATCTCGCGCGCCTGCGGCTGCGTGGTCTGCGCCAGGCAGGCGGCTGCGCACAGAAGCTGAACCGCGAATCTCATTTAAAGGTTTCCTGGGTATGCTTGTCGCCGCGGAAGACGTCCACGACCGTCTTGGGCTTGTCGGGCTCGGCTTTCTTGCGGCGCGCCTCTTCTTCGGCGGCGAGCTGGCGCGGATCGGTAGGCTTCTTCTCGCCGGTGAGCTCCTGCCAGACGTTGGGGTCGTCGAGGTTGGCCTTCCCAAGCGCGGTGGTGCGGCCGCGGCGGGCGCGGGCGAGGCGCGCGCTGATCATGGGGTCGAGGACTTCGGTGGTTATTGGATCGGTGCTGGCGTTCTCGGATTCATCCAGCGGACTGCGCAGGCTGAGGCTGATCTTGCCCTCATTCTTGGCGAGCTCGAGCTTCTGGGCGTCCTGGGGCTTGAGGACGAGGGTGACGACGGGCGATTTGGGCGCCTTCGGGTCGGGGGCCTGGCCGGCCTGGACGCTCTTGCCGGTGGAGAGCACCCTGACCTTCTGGAGAATGATGGAGGTGGTGGCTTCGGCCATGGAGCCGGGGCGGGTGAAGAGGACGTCGACCATGCTGCCGGGCTGGATGAGGCCGGCAACGCCAGAGACGTCGGTGATCGGTACGCTGACCGCGCGGAAACCGGTCGGAATGGTGGAGGCAACGCCTTCGACGGAGGTGGGCGCGGAGAGCTTGCCGAGCAGGACGGGCTCGTTCATGTTGAGCGGCACCAGAAGGACGCGGCCGGTGGCGAGCTTGGAATCGAAGACGACGCCTTTCGGGACATCGCGCTCGGGGTAGTTGACGATCTTGACATCCTTGGAGCCCAGGAGGGTGCCGATGGGCATGTCGTGGGCGGCGACGACGACGCGCAGCATTTTTTCCTGTTGGGGGGCGACGGCCTTGGCGTAAAGGAACCAGGTGAGCAGGAAGGCCGAAACCCACGCGGCGCCGAAAAGCAGGAGTTTCTTCTGACGATCCATTCAGTCCTTCAGCATGCGGGCGCGGGTGAACACACGCCCGGATCCATCCAGCATGATAGTCTGCCGATGTCCTGTTTTAACACATTCAGGTGGTTGAAGTTCCGAATGGTGGGGAATTTCGGGAAGAGGAAAAAGTTCCAAAATGTTTCGTGGTTTCTGGACCGGCTAGAGCCGGTTCCACACGGTTTTTTCGACGCACTGGTTGTCGTAGTCGTCCTGGACGCGGACGGCGATGATGTGCTCGCCGGGGGCGGCGTCGAGGGTGAGGACGTAATCGAGCTCGGGGGAGTCGGAGAGGTGGGTGACAGGGGCGGCGACCTTCCAATCGCCGCCGTCGAGGGAGTATTCGGCCTTGGAGATGTTGTTGAGGGCGTCGGCGGCGTGCCAGCGGACCTCCACTTTGCTGCCGGAACTGGCGGCGGTGAGACCGGTGATGCGGGGCGGCGTGTTGTCGATCCAGAACGGGTCGCTTTCCATGCGCGCGGTGAGCGCTTCGGCGGGCGGGTTGCCGGGCGCGTCACTGGCGGTGACGCGGATACGGTACTCGCCGTCGGGGAAGGCAGTGGAATCGAAAGAGAGGTAACGCTCGGTAACCTTGTCCTTGAGGAGCTTCCATTCTGTTTCGGCGGCGCCTTTGATTTCTACGGTGAAAATGAGCGGGTCGCCGTTGGGGTCGGTGGCGGACCAGCGGGCGCCGATCCAGCCTTTGGCATATTGCATGGCGGGCGTGAGGTCACTGGAAGACGTTGAAGGGCTCGGAGCGTGCTTGCCCATGGGCGGAAGCGAGAGCGTCGGAGTGACGGTCACCAGCGGCGTGACTGTGGGCGGGAATTTGTAATTGGGCGGAGTGGATTCGACGCCATCGAAGCGGGGCTCGATGTTCTTGGGAAGATAAGCGACATCGACGGAATCGAGATCGGGAGATTTGGCGCCGTCTCCGGCGAGCGTGGCCTTCCACTGCACGAAGCGGGCGGAGGGCGACGAGATGCGGCCGCCCTTGGCGGAGCTGATGGGGGAAGACCAGGGGCTCCAGTTTTTCTGGGGCTGGTCGAGGTTGCCGGAACGGGTGACGACGGAGACCTGGCCGCCGTTGAGCGCGGCCTCGAAGCTGAGGCGGCCCCAGAGGGTGTAGGCGCCGGCATCGAAGACGTCGCTTTCGACCGAGCCTTCGCGCTCGAGGCCGGGACCGATTTCGTAGAGCTTGCCGGTATTGGCGGTGGAGGCGAGCAGGCGGCCGTCGCGGGACGCGACGAGGGCGGTGATCTGGGTGACCGGGACGGAGAGCAGCGAGGTGTACTGCGCAGGATTTTCGATGCGGACGAGGGTGCCTTTGTTGCCGGTGCCGAGAACGGCGCGGCCCTGGGCGTCGAAGGCCATGGCGTAGACGACGTCGGCGGAGTGGCTCCACATGCGGCGGGGGAGGCCATTGGGGTCGATCCGCAAGACCTCACTGCCGCCGGAGACGCCGGGCGCGGCACCGGACACGGGGGGCGGGGGGGCGGTGCGCGGGGGAGCGACGCCCGCGGGTCCGCCGACGGTTACGGAAACGGCCGCGGTGGACGGAGGCGGAGCCGGGGGCGGGGTGGAAGGCGCCGGCGCCGGAGAGGCTTGCTTGGTGCCGACGCCGGCGGCCCAGATGGCGCCATCGGAGGAGACGGAGACGGCGGTGACTTCGCGCCTGGACATCTGGTAAAGCACGAATCCTTCGCCGGCGGGGGAGACGCGCAGGACGAGGCCGCCGGGCTCGGTGCCTACGATGAGGTTGCCTTTGGGGTCGAGCGCAAGAGAGCGGACGTGGGTCTCCTCGGTACGGAAGAAGACCTTGCCTTTGCCATCGGGCGCGACGCGATGGATCTCGCCCTGATCGCCGGTGGCCACGTAGAGATCGCCCCGGGAGTCGAAGGCGAGCGCCCAGATGTACTTGGCCTTGGGATCGTAGAATAGCTCGGGTTTGCCGGCGGAGCTGATGCGGTAGACCTTGCCATCGGGCGACGTGGCGGCGTAGAGGCGATCATTGGAATCGACGGCGAGGGCGTGGATTTCGAGCGCGTCGAGCTCGCAGAGGAGTTTGCCTTTGCCATCGGGAGGGATGCGGTAGAGCCTGGCGTTGTTGCCGCCGCCGGCGTAGAGGTTGCCCTTGGAATCCTGCGCGAGGGCCCAGAGGTAGGGCGAGCCGGTGTCGAAGAGCTCGCGGGACTTGGGGGCGAGCGAGAGGCGGCCGTCGCTGCGCAGGGAGAGGTCCTTGAGGATGGCCTTGTCGTAGTCGGAGGGGTCGCCCTGGGTCCAGGTGCGGGTTTGGGTGGCGTGGAGGAGAGGGGAGAAGAAGAGGAGGAGTGCTGTCAGGCAGACCGAAGTCAGACACCTGGTATCGGAAAAGGCACCGCTACTAAGTGTCAGACCCCGGTTTGCGGTATGTGTTGGTCTCATTATTTGACGTGGATGCGGAGAGAGTAACTGCCGGTGACCATGTAGTCGAACGCGAGCGAGGCCTGTTCCACGGCGGTTTCGGGCGTGGTGATCAGGGTGCGGTTGGAGGCGCGGCCGGCCTGCATGACGTTGAGGACGCTGGCCGGGAGGCTGGGCATGGTCTTGTCGTCGTAATAGGCGGTGGGGCTGGATTCGACGAGGGCAACGTAGAGCCGGTTGTTGGTGCGCTCCTGGTTGAGGAGGGAGACGGTCTGCGGAAGGTCGATGAAGCGATTGCCGAAGCCGGCGGCGTTCTGCATGCGGTTGAGCGTGTCGGCGTCGCTGAGCAGGATGCGGTGATCGCCGCGGGCGATGCCTTCGGGGATGTGAACGGTGAGCTCGCGCTGAATGGGCTCGCCGCGGTAGGGACGGAGGGAGACCTTGACGGGCACGTCTTCGCCGGGCTGGACCTCGCTGTTGGCGACCCATGCGGACTCGATGGCGGCGACGCGGCGCTCGGGGACGAGGTCGAGAGTCATGGCGACGCTTTTGACGTCGGGCATGTTGACGTTGTTGAGGTAGAGCTTGTTGAACTTGTCGCCGAGCCAGAGGGCGAGCTGCATGGGGGCTGGCATGGGGACATCGCCGGCGGCCTGCATGGTGGAGAGGGAGATGGGGCGCGGCACGCCGTTCATCTCGACCTTGCCGGAGAGGCGGTAGGTGGCCTCGTCGACGAGCTCATTCATGTTGGAGATGGAATTGTAGAGGGTGAGCATCATCAGGGTGGGGGTCCACTTCTGATGGACGAAGACACTGAAGTGAAAATCCTTCTGGCTTTTGACGGCGTCTTTGGCGTCGAGGGAGCGGATGCGGAGGGTGACGGGGATCATGGGCGCGGTGGCGCCGAGCTCGCCGAGGATGCCGGAGTGGCGGTCCTGGCGGAGGGCGCCGACGACGCCGGTGGCGTTGGCGATCTTGGTGGGCTGGAATTGCGAGGCGAGGGTGAGCACGACTTCGCTTTTGGCGAGCGGCATGGAGACGGGGCCGAGGTTGAAGAGCGGGTGGCCAAAGGCGAGGACCTTCTTGCCGTCGTTATAGGTGACGGTGCCGAAGGCGCTGATGCCCATGTCGCCATCGATGAGGACAGTGGCGACGCTATCACCGGGGTTCAGGGATTTTTCCCAGCCGGCGACGGGCTTGGCGGAGACGGTGGAAGTGCCGCCGGTGCCCTGCACCATGCGCATGCCCATCTGCTGAAACACGGAGCTGAAATCGTTGAGGGCGGCGGGGGAGAAGCCCGAAAAGACGACGGGAGCATCGATGGGAGCGAGGGCATCGAAGCCGGCGGGGGAGATGGCGGCGCGCTGGCCGGATTCGGGGACCTTGGCGTCGGCGGGATGGGATGGATCTGCGGCGTTGATATCGAGCATGAGGTCGATGGGGGTGATGCCGCAGATGGAATCGGGCGAGAACTGGCTGAGGCCGAGGGAGACGGCGCCGACGAGCTTGCCATCGATGTAGACGGGGCTGCCGCTCATGCCGCGCGCGACATTGGTGCGGAGGGCCTTGCCGAGCATTTTGGCGAGGATGATGTCCTGCTTCGGGCCCCACATATTCTTGGAGATGCCGACGACTTCGATGGGGATGGGCTCGGGCTCGGTGCCCTGGAGGACGGTCCAGGCCCAGCCCTTCATGCCGGGTTTTACCTCGGCTTCGTGCATGATTTCCGGTTTGCCGGCCTTGGGACGCGGAGGCGGCGCTTCAGCCGGGAAGAGGGACGGAACGGACGCCGCAAACAGGAGAAACATCGCGGCAAGTGGTCGCTTCATGGGGGTGTGGTGCTCCAGGTTGATCTCATTGTACTATGCGGCACGGTGGGGGCTTTGCGAAGGAAATCCAATCGGTCGTGGCGGCATTCCGCGCCGCCCAGAATCTACCGGCTGACGCGGGCGGGCCGCAAGCAATTAGAGGCCGAAACCACGGATTGGACGCGCCGGTCGCAGGCGATTGCGCGGCTGCTGAAGGCGAAGACGTAGGTGTCGCTCCGGCGGCAACTTTCACGCAGGCTCTCGACGCTCCTCCATCGCTGGAATCGGTCTACGAGCGCTCGCTCGCCCGCACATCGCATCAGGTGGGGCGGGCCTTCCGGCCTGCCCGGTCCGGCTCTCCTTATACGAATTATTTCGTTGACATACGAATTAATTCGTATGATACTCCCAGCATGGCCTCCCGATCCCATTCCAAAGAGCCCGCTCCCCCGCCGCTTCCAACCGATGCCGAAATAGCCATCCTGGCGGTGCTGTGGCGTCAAGGCGCCAGCACCGTGCGCGAAGTGCATGATGCGCTGGGTAAGGACAGTGGATATACCACCACGCTGAAGTTGATGCAGCTCATGTTCGAAAAGGGGCTGGTGGCGCGCAACGAGCGCTACCGCTCGCACCTTTACGAAGCGCGCGCACCCAAGGAGCAGACGCAGCGGCAGATCGCGGGCGACCTGTTGAAGCGGGCATTCGAGGGATCGACGAAGAGCCTGGTGCTGGGCGCGCTTGCCGCGCAGCCGGCCTCGGGAAAGGACTTGGCCGAGATCCGGAGTCTGTTGGACGAATTCGAAAAGAGGAGGGGAAACAAATGATCACGCTACTGAACCAGCCGTGGACCGAGCGTCTGGGCTGGACGCTTCTGCATTTTCTGTGGCAGGGGATCCTGGTGGCAGCCCTCTGTGCGCTCGCCCGGGCTCTCGCCGGAGGACGCATTTCGGCGCGCGGCCGCTACGCAATTGCCTGCGCTTCGCTGTTGGCGATGACCGCGGCGCCTGCTGTCACCTACTGGTGGCTTGGAAATTCGGGGCAGGCGGCGCGGGTGGGGGACTTTACGGCTTGGGGCGTCCGGCAGGCTGTTGCTGGAGTTGCGTACTCACCGGTCACCGATCCGTGGCAGCAGGCGATGCCGGGTATCGTCATGGCGTGGTTCGCCGGCGCCGCCGCCTGTTTCTTCCGGCTGCTCATGGGATGCGTCTCCGCGACGGCTCTGCGGCGCTCGCGACATGCGCCGGTGCTCCCCGAATGGCAGCAAACCCTCGACCGGCTGATCGACCGGATGCACGTGTCGCGAAGCGTGCGGTTGCTGGCCACGGATCGGGTGGACTCGCCTTCGGTCGTCGGCTGGCTTCGCCCGGTGATTCTGGCGCCGGTGGGCGTGCTGTGTGGGCTCGCACCCGAGCAGGTAGAGGCGTTGTTGGCGCACGAACTGGCACATGTCCGGCGGCACGACTACCTGGTGAACGTCCTGCAGGGGGTCGTGGAGAGCCTGCTCTTTTACCATCCCGCGGTGTGGTGGATCTCAAACCAGATCCGGGCCGAGCGCGAGCATTGCTGCGACGATCTCGCCGTGGCGGCGAGCGGCGATGTGCTGGTGTACGCGCGCGCACTGGCGGAATTGGAATCCATGCGGCCCGCATATTTCAAGGCTGCGCTATCCGCGAACGACGGTTCGCTCCTGCGCCGGATCCGGCGGCTGACCAACCCCGTGGCGGCGCACAGGCTCGCCGGATGGGGAGCGATTTGGTCATTGGGCGCCCTGCTGCTATTGGGGATCGCAGGAGTCGCGGTGACCGGCGCGCAAGGGCAAAGCCAGCCGGTGGTGCACCTCGACACGGTGTGGTTGGACACGGTCAAGCAAGGCGACATGAAGCTGGAGGTGCGCGGATCGGGCCGATTGACGTCCGACCATACGGCGGCACTCAAAGTGGCGGAGACGCAGATGCGGGACGTCCGTCAAGGTGAGCCGGCGATGATTGGCTTCCAGCATCGGAAGGAGACCGTTGGCGGCAAGGTTGCGGTGGTGCATCCGGAAGTGGCGAACGGCACGATGACTGTGGACGTAGCGATGGATGGCGCTCTGCCGCCCGGTATCGATCCGCAGGAACCGGTGGACGGGACGATTATTGTCGGCGGGCTGACGAACGTGGTGTACGTGGGCAGGCCGGTGTCCGGCCGATCCAACAGTAAGATTGCACTCTTCAAGCTCGAACCCGACGGCCATTCGGCGAAGCGGGTTCCGGTGCAGCTCGGCGCGGCCTCGGTGAATCTGATCGAAATCAAGAGCGGCCTGCAGCCGGGGGACAAAGTGATCGTCAGCGATATGTCGCAGTATGACGGGGTAGGCGCGATTGTGTTGCGGTGATGGCCGGGTCAAAACCAAGCCATCTCAATGACAGTCCCTTGGTGTCTCCAGTCCCACCACAAACATCCCGTATCTTTCTTTCGGGTTCGGCGTGGGCGAGTTCTTTTGAATTGGCCGGATTACGGTTCCGACCGCATAGAGGACCGTTTCGGAATCCGCGAAGGCCACACCCTCCAGTAAGGCACGCGCGGTGCTGCCGGTATAGGTGCCGTAGCAGAGCCTGCCGCTCGGCGACAATGCGATGAGGAACCCATCCTGTTCACCACCGCCGTATTGTGGCCGATAGCCGCCCGGCACGATGAGATCACGGGAGTTGGTCAGGCCTGCCATCCAAATCGTGCCCGTTCCCGCCACCGCTATGTTACCCCCGTCGTATCCAGCGTGGTCGAGCCCCGAGCCGCCATAGTAAGTGGCCAGCAACACTTTCTGTCCCGACTTATCTAACTTCATCAGGAATGCGTCTGCCTGCCCGCCGCGGCGAGTTTGAAAGGCTCCTCCCGTGACTGGTAGATCATCCGACTCGGTGATGCCCGCCACGACAGGATTTCCTTGCGGATCCAAAGCAACGCCCCATGCGGAATCGTCGCCAGATCCTCCAAGATAGGTGCTGAACATAATTGAATCGAGGCCGTAGCGCAGGGCAACAAGGAAGGCATCGGACGAACCGCCGAGCCGCGCCTGTAGAGGACGCAGTACGGGGAAGTCGGCAGATTCGGTGTAACCGGTCACGAACACGCTACTGCCGCCGATGGCGATGCCCGTCAGCTTCTCGGGACTGCTGCCACCGAGCAGCATCGCGCTGTGAACAGCCGCATCTTCGGGCTTAAGCCGCACGACAAACAAGTCGCCCTTCCCGCGTGAGCCAAACCTTTGCTTCACATTGGGGAAGTCTGAGGACCAGGTTGTACCCGCAATCCACAGGTCGCCATTGGGCGCTAACGCTATTCCGTTACCTTGATCTGCCTGACTGCCGCCTATGTAAGATGAGTACAGAATGCGGCCAGCCGGGTCCATCTCTGCCAGAAAGGCGTCGCTTTCGCCGCCCCCATAGACCCGCTGCACCGCATTGGCAGTGATGGGAAAATCGCGTGATCCCGTAAAGCCGGTTACGTAGGCGTGACCACGATTGTCAACCTTGACCCGATCTGCAACATCGACCCCTTTCCCGCCCAATTGCGTGAGGTACAGGAGTTTGCCGGTGCGCCGGTCCAGCCTGGCCACCCATGCATCCATATTTGGTGGAATAGCCGGCGCCTTGCCCGGTGCGTGCGCGGAGTGGCACGCGAAGTAGAGACTGTCCGCATCGGCGGCGACATCATCACAGTCGTCAAGGTCGAGGTGAAACAACGATTTGAGACGCGCCGCTTCGCTCCGAACCGCGGCAACAAAGAGAAAGACGACTAGGATCTTTGAAAGCACGGGGAACTCCGCTCAAGGCGTAGGCCATCACCCGTGTGACCGGTCCGCGAGGGATGACGTCTGAATCGTCCTGAGGCGTA
>DATJYW010000096.1:0-16586 GCA_035499435.1 Candidatus Acidiferrales bacterium
GACTTCCCGGCCGTGCTGCGCTGGCTGGCGAAGCGGCGCTACGACGGCTACGTCCTGGTGGAGCAGGACGTGCTCCCGGGCATGGGCGCGCCCAGGGAAAGCGCGCGCCGCAACCGCGAGTATCTGCGTTCCATCGAATCCAACTACGAGGAGACTATATGAGCGCGAATCGACTGCGCGTGGGCATCGTCGGAGCGGGCAGAATCGGCAAGGTGCACGCGGAAACCGTCGCCTTTGGCCTGCCCGAGGCCGAGATCGTCGCCATCACCGACGTCAACCGGGATGCGGCCGTCCAGTTGGCCGCCCGCTGCGGGATCCCAGCGGTGGCCGCATCCAGCGAAGAGATCCTGTCCGATCCGGGCGTGGATGCCGTGCTGATCTGCTCTTCCACGGACACCCACGCCGCGCTGATCGGCCAGGCCGCGCGCGCCGGCAAACAGATCTTCTGCGAGAAGCCCATCGCCTACGACCTGGCCAAGATCGACGCCGCGTTGGAAGCCGTGGCGTCCGCCGGTGTGAAGCTGCAGATCGGCTTCAACCGGCGCTTCGACGCCAACTTCGCGCGCGTCCGCCGGGCGGTGGAAACCGGCGAGATCGGTGCCCCGCGCCTGATGCACATCGTCAGCCGCGATCCCGCTCCGCCGCCGATTTCCTACGTCAAAGTCTCCGGCGGGATGTTCTTTGACATGACCATCCACGATTTCGACATGGCGCGATTCCTGATCGGCGACGAGGTCGAGGAGATCTTCGTCTCTGGCGGCGTCATGGTGGACCCCGCGATCGGCGCCGCCGGAGACCTGGACACCGCCGTGATCGTGCTGCGCTTCCGCAGCGGCGTGATTGGGACCATCGACAACTGCCGCCAGGCCGCCTACGGATACGATCAGCGGGTCGAGATCCTGGGCAGCCTGGGCAGCATCGCCACCGGGAACAACTATCCGAACCAGGCCGTGGTCAGTACCGGCAGCGAGGTCCGCCAGGACCTGCCGCTGAACTTCTTCATGGAGCGCTACCGCGAGAGCTTCGCCGCCGAGCTGCGATGCTTTGTCGATGCGGTGATCCAGGACAAGCCCACCCCGGTTACCGGCGAGGACGGGCGCATTCCCGTAGCGATGGGGCTGGCGGCGCGCAAGTCTTACGAGGAAGGCCGGCCGGTCAAGCTCGCCGAAGTGGGAGAGAGCAGGAGGGTGCCCGCTTGAAAAGTTCGAAGCTGCGCGCCATCGCGACGGACGTCCACTTCTGGATCCCCGTGGTCGTCCTCGTGCTCGGGACGTCGTTGCTGTTGACGCTGAGGTGAATCCGTGAGCCAAAACAACGAGACTGGCAGCTCTGGGTCCTCCCACTCTCTGCACCGCCTGGGTGTCGCCTGCGGCCTGGCCGCGGGCGCCTGGCTGGGTGGCGCGGAAGCCCCCACCAAGCTGGTGACCATGGGCTTCTCGCCCTTCATCATCTCCCTGGGCATGGTGGCCGGCGTATTCGTGGCGCGCTGGACCGTGCCCATGGCTCTCAAGGGCACGAGCTACGTCTGGCTGGACCTCAAGCAGAAGCCGCACCTGATCGTCTGGGCGATTCTGGCCGGCATGTTGTGGGCCGTCGCCAACACGCTGACGGTCTTCGCCATTCGCAACGTGGGGCTGTCCATCGCGTTTCCCCTGTGGAACACGAACAGCCTGGTGGGATTGTTCTGGGGCTGGCTGTTGTTCAACGAGCTGCGCGGATCTCGTGTAAGCGAGTGGACCAAGGTGCTGGGCGGCGCCGCCGCCATTGTCGTCGGCGCCTGCATGCTGGCTTATGCCACGCAGCAGCATTCCAGCGGCGCCCCGCAGCGGGCCACCCTGGGAATTCTGGCCGCCCTGGGCGCCGGCATGCTGTGGGGCACGATGTACATTCCGTACCGCAAGGCGTACATCAGCGGAATGAACCCGCTCTCCTTCGTCACGGTCTTCACCTTCGGCGAACTGGGCACTACGCTGGCGCTGGCCGCGAGTTTTCACGGTGGCTTCGACGGCCTCCTCGTGGAGCTGGGCAAGGCGCGGCCGGTGTTCTTCTGGCTCTTCCTGGGAGGCTTCTGCTGGGTCTTGGGCGATCTGTTTCAGCAGTACGCGGCCAAGTACATCGGCATCGGCCGCGGCATTCCGCTGTCCAACACCAATCAGCTTTGGGGCCTCGCCTGGGGTGCGCTGGTGTTCGGCGAGCTGGCCGGGCTGGGTTGGACAGCGCGCGTCCTGATCATCGCCGGCAGCGCCGTCATGATCGCCGGCGCCGCCGCCATCGGCTTCGCCGAAGCGCAGGGCGACGAGCGGAGTTCCTGGGAAAAGGCCGTGCAGCGCGAGTGTGACCGTTATGGTCTGGACCCCGAGCAAGTGGCTGCGACTTTGCAGGGCCACGATCCTCTTTCGCACCTCAAGCCGAAGCGCCACTGGTGGGAAGCCCTGGTGGTGCTGGCCGCGGTCGGCGTGTTCATCTACCTGGCCGCCGGGGCCACGCGCCCGACGATCGCTGCCAACGGCGGATGGATGCTTGTGCTCGGGGCAGCGTCGCTCGTCCTGCTCGTGGTTTGCGGCGTGTTGCTCGGCAAACGCACACGGTTTTCCTGACCGCAAGGCCGCCCCTTTTCTCGCGGCGCACGATCGGCGACAATCTCCTCGTGAGCCGTACAATCCTGCTTCTCCTGCTGGCGGGCGCCGCCATCGCCCAGGTTCAACCCGCCAACCCGGGCTTCGAACAAGGGGAGCTCGGCCGCGAACCCGCCGGCTGGTTCCAGCCGCAGGCCGCCGCGCAGGCCGGTTTCACCGTCAAACTCGTCGACCAGGGGTGCCGGACCGGCCGCTGCGTCATGCTGACCGGCGTGCAAAACCCGCCGCCCAACGTCTTCGGCAATGTCATGCAGACCATGCCGGCCACCGGATATCCCCTGCATCGCATCCGCCTCCGTTCGGCGATCCGGGTAGAAGGGCCCGGTACGCGCGCCCAGATGTGGCTGCGCCTCGACCGGGCCGACAACAGCGTGGCGTTCCTGGAGAACATGGGCAGCCGGCCCGTCTTCGCCTCCGATTGGAAGACGTACGACGTCGAAGCCGATGTCCCCCAGGACGTCGCCCGCATCGCCCTCGGCGTAATGCTCTTCGGCCCCGGCACCGCATGGGTCGACGACCTCACCCTGGAAATCACCGGCGACATTCGACAGGACCGCGTCGATCCTCCGCGCCCGCTTACGCCGCAGGGCCTCAGCAACCTGACCGCCTTCGCCAGGCTCTACGGGTACGTGCGCTTCTTCCATCCGAGCGATCAGGCCGCGCGCGCCGACTGGGAGACGTTCGCCGTCGAAGGCATCCGCGCCGTCGAGGACGCCCGTTCCACGGCCGAGCTGATCGCCCGGCTCAGGACCGTCTTCACCCCCGTCGCGCCCACCGTGCGCATCTACGCCTCCGGCGACATGCCCCCGCCGGGGCCTGCCGCCACCGCGCCAGAAATCATGCGGTACCACCATAACGGCGTCGGCCTGCCCAGCGGGGTAGGGAATAGCATCTATCGCAGCACCCGCGAGCGTCTGCCTGCCGCGGATGGCGCGGTGCGCAAGCCATTCACGGCCGGGATTGCCGCGGGCGTCGCCGCTTCCGTGCCGATCGATGTTTACGCCGACGCCGGCGGCACGCTCCCGCACGCGCCTCCCGCCGATCCGCCAGTCACCTATGAGCGCAGCCCCGCGGACCGCGCCACCCGCCTCGCCGCCGTCGTCATCCTCTGGAACGTGATGCAGCATTTCTATCCCTATTTCGACGTGGTCAAAACGGATTGGCCCGCCGAGTTGCCCAAGGCCCTCACGGCTGCCGCCACGGATACCGCCGTGTACGATTTCCAGGCAACTCTCCGCCGCCTGGTGGCCGCCCTCCACGACGGACACGGCAACGTCCTTTCCCCGCGCCCCCAGGGATCGATGGTCGCCCCGGTCACGATGGACTGGGTCGCCGGCGACTTTCTGGTCACGCGTGTGCCGAAGGGCGCCGCCGATGGTGTCGCACCCGGTGATCGGGTCCTCAAGATCGACGACAAGCCTATTGCACAAGCAGCGGCCGAAGTCCGCGCACAGATTTCCGGCGCCACGGACCAGTGGATCCGCTACCGCTCCGCCAGCGAGCTCTCCACCTGCCATGCCGGCCCGCACACGGGACGCATCGTTCTGGACCTCGAGCCCTACGCTGCCCCTGGCACTTCCAAAACAGTCGAGCTCCCCTGTGTCGTGCCTCGATACAAGGACATGGAGACCTATACCGAGCCTCGCCCCGCGAAAATCACCGAGCTGGAGCCCGGCATCCTCTATGTCGATCTCGACCGCGTGACCGAAGAGGATTGGCAGTCCGTCGTCCCGCGGCTCGCGTCAGCCAAAGGCATCGTCTTCGATATGCGGGGCTATCCCAGTCAACCCGGCATTCAGGCCCTTGCCCACCTGACCGGCACGACCGTCCGCTCGGCGCGCTGGAACGTCGCCTCGGCGGCCCTGCCCGACCAGCTCGATTCCCCGTATCACGAGAGCGGCTGGGACGTGCAGCCGGAGAAACCGTACTTTACCGCCCGCCGCGCTTTTCTGACCGATGGCCGCGCGATCAGCTATGCCGAGACGGTGATGGGCATTGTCGAGAGTTTCAAGCTGGGCGCGATTGTCGGCGAGCCCACCGCCGGCACGAACGGCAACGTCAATCCATTCAAGCTGCCCGGCGGCTACACGGTCACCTGGACCGGCATGAAGGTGCTGAAGCACGACGGATCGCAGCACCACGGGATCGGAATCATTCCCACCGTGCCGGCTTCCCGAACACGCCAGGGAGTGGCGGAAGGCAAGGACGAGATCCTGCTGCGCGGACTCGAGTATGTGAAATCCGGCGCGTGAAAAGCCCGCGAGCATCAGAACGGCTATGGCAATCGGGAATTCACTCCCCGGTGCCTCTAAGTCTGTCGCCGGATTTAATGATGTCGTGGAGAATCCTCACGGACAGCGCATAATCGCGAAGCGCAGCCGATTCGTGCACCAACGCCTGATGGCTGGCGAAAGAGCCGTCAGTGGCAGGGGTGAAGCCCTGGTCATGTTCGGCCAATATCAGGCGAAAGCGGAGCTTGGATCGATCGTACAGCTCCTTCGTTCTTTGCACCTGTGCCCGCCAATGCTGCTCCAGCTCCGGGCGGGATGCCCCCGGGCGTTGATGCCGCAGAGCCATGGGCTCATTCTGCTGACGCAGGAACGCGGCTTCCTCCATGCCCTTCCGAACCGCATCCATCAGAGCTTGCGCGGTAAAGGGCTTGCGCAAAACCGCGCAGCTCGCCGTGGTAGCCGCCGGCGGCGCTGGCGAGCCGCTCATCAGAAGCACGGGCAGTGTGGGGTGAAGTACCCTGATGAGTTGTGCTAAAGAAACCCCGTCCAGCCGCGGCATCTGGATATCGGCAAGCACCAGGTCGATGACGTCCGGACCTTCCCGAATCGTGTCGTAGCCCGCGATGCCGTCATCGGCCTCGAGAACCCGCAAACCCTCTTTTTCCAGGATAGATTTGACGCCGGCTCGATAGGAGGGGTCGTCTTCCACAACGACAATGGCCATCTTGTTCCCCCCCGCGGACCTATCATACCGCTGAACCGAAATTCCTGCGTCATCCCGAAGGTTAATGCTGGTAGAGGCTCGCATCAAGGCCGCGCACATGTGATGCTGCGGCCGCCGCTTGATCGACCTGGAACAAGGTGGCGAACGGGGTAACGTTGCGTCCACCGGTTTCTCATTCCGGTTGACGGGTAGCGGAGCGTATGAGAGACTGTGCGCAATTGACTCCACAGTCACGGAGAAACATCTGTGGAACGCTCGATCGGGTCGCTAATCGACGCTACAGAACGCCGTGAAGATGGTGCATCCGAGGCGCTCTTTGAGGCGCTCTATCATGAGCTGCATCGGCTTGCCAAACGCGAGCTCGTGCGCCACGGCTTCCCGGTCAGCATCAGCGCAACCACTCTCTTGCACCAGGCCTATCTCGAGATGGCAGCGCGCGGCGGTACCTCATTTCCCGATGAGGCGCGATTTATGGCTTATACGGCGCGCGTGATGCGGGGGCTGATCATCGATCACGCCCGCAACCGGCTTGCTCAGAAACGCGGCGGCCGCTTTGAGCTCACTGCCATCGCCTCCGATATCGCTGAAAATGCCGTCGACGGCCAGGAGCTCGCGCGCATCGGCGAGGCGCTCGACGAGCTGGCCAAAGCCGAACCCGCGCTGGCCGAGGTGGTGGATCTCAAGTTCTTCTGCGGCTTCTCCTTTGCCGAGGTCGCAGCCATGCGAGGCATTTCGGAACGCACCGTTCAGCGCATGTGGCAGAAGGCCCGCATCTATTTGCATCGGAGCATCAGCTCCGGTTTATCGCCATAAGGGAGGAGGCCGTGTTCAATTCCCAATCGTGGCAGGAGGTGAGTCCGTATCTCGACCGGGCCTTAGCCATGCCTGAGGAGCAACGCGAGGCCTGGCTGGTTTCGCTCGGCGGCGAGAATCCCGCCCTGGCGGACTTGTTGAGGTCTCTGCTCCAGGAACACGACGTCCTCTCCCGCGAACGCTTTCTCGAAGAAACACCTCCACCGATATCGGCGGCGCAGGCTTTGACCGGCCAGATGATCGGCGCTTATGCGCTCGTTGCACCCCTCGGCCGGGGAGGAATGGGCAGCGTCTGGCTGGCCGCGCGCACCGACGGCCGGTTTGAACGGCGCGCGGCCGTGAAGTTTCTCAACATCGCCATCGCCGGCCTCGGCGGCGAGGAACGCTTCAAACGGGAAGGCGCCATCCTTGCCCGTCTCGCTCATCCCCACATCGCCCAGCTCCTGGATGCAGGCGTTACGTCGTCCGGCCAGCCGTACCTCATTATCGAATACGTCGAGGGTGACGACATCGTGCGTTACTGCGATGCGCACCGGCTCGAAGTGGGCGCACGCCTTCGCCTGTTTCTGGACGTTCTCGCGGCGCTCGCGCACGCACACACCAACCTCGTTGTCCACCGCGACATCAAGCCCTCCAACGTGCTGGTCACCGTCGACGGCCGGGTGAAGCTCCTGGATTTCGGGATTGCCAAGCTGCTCGCACAGGAGAGTGGATCCGGAACCCCGACGCAGCTCACGCGCGACGGCGGAGGTGCGCTGACCCCGCTCTTCGCGGCGCCCGAGCAGGTGACGGGAGGTCCCGTCACTACGGCCACCGACGTCTATGGCTGCGGCCTTCTGCTCTACGAATTGCTTACCGGGCAGCATCCCGCCGGTCCCGGCCCGCACTCCCCCCTGGACCTGGTGAAGGTCATCGTCGAGACCGAGCCGCCCCATATGTCGGAGACCGTACGCCCGGCTGCCGCCGGTGCCGAAACCGTCCATGCGCGCGCCGCCGGCCGCGCCGCCACGCCCGACAGACTCGGACGCATGCTGCGCGGAGATCTCGACACGATTGTGGCCAAGGCCTTGAAGAAGAATCCCCAGGAACGCTACGCCTCCGCTGCGGCTATGGCTGACGACCTGCGGCGGTACCTCGCTCACGAGCCCATCGGCGCACGGCCGGACACCCTGGCCTATCGAACCGCGAAGTTCGTGCGCCGCAATCGTACTGCCGTGGTGCTGACGGGACTCGCTGTTTTGGCAATCGCGGCCGGCATTATCGGCGTGCTGGTGCAAGCCCGCACCGTCCGCGCCCAACGGGATTTCGCTTTCCGCGCGCTGGGGCGCGCCCAGGCTGTCGATCAGTTCAACGTGTTCCTGCTCTCGGATGCTGCCCCTTCGGGCAAGCCGTTTACGGTCAACGAGCTTCTCGCTCGTGCGGAACACATCCTCAACCTGCAACGAACGAAAAACGACGCCAACAGGGTGGAGCTCCTCGCCACCATCGGCATCCAGTATTCGATTGCAGAGCAGGACACCCAGGCGCGGCGAGTCCTGGAAGAGGCTTACAGCCTGTCAAAAGGAGTTTGGGAACCAACGGTCCGCGCGGATGCGGCCTGTAACCTGGCCAGCCAACTGGCGCGGTCCGGCGAATTTGCGCGAGCAGAATCGCTGTTTCAGGAGGGCTTGCACGAGCTTCCGAACGCCCCGCAATACTCCATCGCGCGCTTCAATTGCCTCCGGCGCGGCAGCGAGATTGCGCAAGAGCTCGGCAATGAACGCCAGGGAATCGCGCGCCTGGAAGAAGCTCGCAGAGTGCTGGCCCAATCGCCCTTTCAGTCGGACTGGGATCATATGCTGACTTTCCTGAATCTGGGCGAGGCTTACCGTATGGCGGGCCAGAACGACAAGGCCATCGCCGAATTTGAGAAGGCGGATGCCCTTATTTCCTCCACGGGGCGCCAGGAAACCCAATCCGCGGCGGTCATCCTCAACGACTGGGCGCTTGCACTGCAACAACTGGGAAGACCTCTCGAGGCGGAAAGGCTGCTACGCCGTTCCATCGATATCCATCGCGCCGATCAGACAGAAGACGCGGTTCCCCCCACCGTCCTCGGCAACTACGCATTGATCCTCCGCATGCTGGGCCGGCTGGATGCCGCGGCGGATTATGTCGAGCGGTCATCTGCGAAGGCGCGGCGAACACAAGATCAAGTTGCTCTGTATCACGCGCTTTACACGGGCGCATCGATCTACTTCGACCGGCACGATTTCGTCCGCGCCGGGGCGGCGCTGCGAGAATTGGAACCGATCATGCTACATGCCTTTCCGCCCGGCAGCGATTGGCTTGCGGCGCTCGCCTCACAGCAAGCGCTGCTCGCTTGGGGAACCGGGCACCCCGAGCAGGCATTGCGGCTTGCGGACCAGGGCGTGGCCAGCGTCGAAACCGAAATGAAGGTGAAAGGACAAGGCGATTATTTGCTCCCGACGCTGCTCCTTCGCCGCGCAACCATTCTATTGGGCACAGGCCGGCCGGCACAGGCCGCAGCCGACGCCTCCCGAGCGCTGGCGGTGCTGCAAGCCCGCGCTCAACCAAATGCGTTCTCGAGTTATCTCGGCGACGCCTGGCTGGCCCTGGGCCGCGCCCTCCAGTCCCAGGAAAAAGCTGAGGAGGCTCGAGCAGCGTTCCACGCCGCTGTGAGCCATTTCCAGCATACTCTCGGGCCTGATAATCCTCGCACCCTCGACGCCCTTCAGCTCGCGGACGGTGAACTTCACCACCGTTAGCCTCGCTTCCGCTTTTTCTCCTCGCGCCTGTCGTCTTTTGCCCGCCGATTTCGATTGACGAGATAGCTCTCTCCTGCGAACACGATTCGCGGGAACAGAAGACTGCTAGGAGGGATCGCATGTCGTATACCGTCGACCAGGCATACGCCGAGATTAAGAAGCTCGAGAATTCAGGCCAGTTTGTTCTCCCCGAGCCACAGGCGACTGTCGACATTGGCACGATTGATGCCGCGACGGGAGGATTTGCGTGGTCGGTACCCACCGTCCAGCAAACGACGGTTCTGACGACGCTCCCGGGAAAACCAAACAACCCGAACATAGTCATTACCAGGACTGTCGGGGTCGTCAACTGCAGCGCCGTTGACCTGCTCCTGCGGTTTACCGTCAACAACGCGCCGCAAACAGCCCCGGTGGGCATTCAGGGCTTCGGATTGTCGGTATCGGGAACCGGACAGGTGATCCTCGACGCCCAACTGGCATGCAGCGCTCCGATTTCAGGCGAAACAGAAACAGGCGCGGATGTTTCGCCGCCGGTCACTACATTCTTGATCACGATCACTGTCCAGGGGCGCATCCAGGAAATTCCGGTCATGATTCTGCGCCCTCCGGTGTTGGGCGTTGGCGCATTTACGCTTCCGGCCCTGCCGATTACCATCATCTACGCGCCTCCGCAAGGCCAGGGGTCTCAGAATTATGCGCAGTATACCGACACGGTATCCATTTCCCGAACCATCGCTACCTCGTTCACCCATGGCAACAGCACAAAGACCGCGCAGGCGTACACTTGGGCCGACATCGCCGCCAACATTTCGAAAGCGATCGAACAGGCGACGACCCTGCTCGCCTCCGGAGGATCCGGCGGTGGGACGCCGTCGGCGCCTGCCGCCGGCTCGGGCTCGCCGGGCGGGAGCGGATCGAGCGGGTCCCAAGGCAATGATTCGGGTTCGTCCGGCTTGAAGCAGGCTTCGGCCGCCTTCGGCCTCCTTGGCTCGATCCTCAATGCCCTTTACGACCCCGCGCAAACTTCGCAAACAGCCTCCGTCACGGTCGAAGACGACCATTCGATTACCACCACCTGGACGGACGCGGAAATGTTCGGATCCCAGACATCGCTCGGGCCGGGAGTCGGCGATCGCTTTGTGTATCTCAGCGATGTGAGGGTAGTCTGGGTGGCCCTCAATGGAGAGGTGAGTCTTGTTTTTCTGGGGTTCGATGAAGGCGTAAAAGCATTCACGGCTCAGGCGCTCACCCAGGACCGGCAGTCTCTGGATGCCGGGCAGCCGGCCGTCTATACCGGGCTGGACATCGATACCATCAAGATGCTGCTGAATCTCGATCCGTTCTGCGTCACGCGGGTTGTGACCTCGGTAGGTCCGCCGCTGGTTTCGCCCCCGCGATTCGTTCCGGCAACACCGCCGGAGCAGAGCGGCGAGGGGACATCCACCATGGGCGATCAGATCTCCGCATCCCACGAAGTGACCGTTGACGACAAGCAGGTGCGGACGACGGTGAATATGACCGTGACGGACGCGAAGCCGGGCTGGTTGGACGTGATCTTCGGCAGTCCGAACGTCGAGAGCACCCAAACGCTGACGTGTACGGTGGGCTATTCGACGGATACGAAGATCGACGAGAAAGTGACTGACGTCGGCTATTTCTTCAGCGACGGACCCGAAGATACCTACGACGTCATGCTCTTCTACGACAACCTCTTCGGAACATTGCTGTTCGCCGAAAAGGGGTCGCCCGTCCTTAACGGCACGACCACCGTGACCACCCACGCCGTAGCCGTTGCCCAGGATGCGCTGCCCTAGGCCGGAAGCCGGTTGCGGCGGCCTTCCGATCCCGTTACACCGCGGCTTGAAGCCGTGGAATTGAAGAAATCTTTGACCTGCGGAGGGAAGTTATGTCGAAATTTCTCGAACTGAGTTCGTTTACAATCGCCGCTCTCTGTACTGCGTTCGTGGCCGGAGCGCAGACTCTGCCCAATCTCTTTCCGTTTCCCAACACCAGCGGTCTGCTCGAAACCCAAAACGTGAACGGTGGAAAGCCGCTGGATACCTCCGGGCCGTTCTTTCAATCGCTCGGCACCAACGGGCGCACTTGCGCCACCTGCCATCGCCCCGCCGAAGGCTGGTCGGTTTCCACGGCCGAGCTGCAGCTCCGGTTCCTGCTCACCATGGGCAACGATCCCATCTTCCGCACCGTAGATGGATCCACCTGCAATCACGGCGTCGATACCTCGACGCTCGGGGCGCGCAGCCGCGCTTATAGCCTGCTGCTGAACAAGGGCCTCGTTCGCATTGCTATCGCCGTTCCGCCCAACGCCCAGTTCGAGGTGGTGAGCGTCGTCAATCCGTACGGCTGCAGCGAGACGGATGTCCTCTCCATGTACCGCCGCCCGCTGCCCGCCACCAATCTACGCTTCCTCAGCGCCGTGATGTTCGATGGCCGCGAATCCTCCGCCCAGACCGGCACCCAGCCTGTCACCTACGCCACCAATCCTGCCGACCTGCGCGCCGACCTCGTCCACCAGGCGCTCGATGCAACTCTGGGACATGCCGAGGCCGCCGCCCCCCCGTCCCAGCAGCAACTGGGCGCGATCGCGGATTTCGAAATGTCGCTGGCCACAGCGCAGGCATACGATTACAGCGCCGGCGACCTCACTGCCGGCGGCGCCACCGGCGGACCCGTCTCGCTCGGCTCCGTCACCATGCCCGCCTTCTTCGTGGGCATCAACGATCCGCTCGGCGGCAACCCCAAAGGCATTCCCTTCACGCCGGCGGTCTTTGATCTCTACGACTCCTGGGCCAACGCTCCGTCGCAAAGTGCCCGCGCCGCCATCGCCCGCGGCCAGGCCGTCTTCAATTCCAAGCCGATCGTCATCACTGGCGTCGCCGGCCTCAACGATTCCCTCAATCTCGCCGCCATCCCCGGCACATGCGGCACCTGCCACGACTCTCCCGACGTCGGCAATCATTCTCTGCCCGTGGCCCTGAACATCGGCGTCGGCGACCTCTCCAGTCCGCTCGACTTGAGCTACTTGCCGGTCATCACGTTGCGCAACAAGACCACTGGCGAAATCAAGCAGACTACCGACCCCGGCCGTGCGCTGATAACCGGCCAGTGGGCCGACATCGGAAAAGGGAAAGGACCTATCCTCCGGGGCTTGGCCAGCCGCGCGCCCTACTTCCACAACGGCTCTGCCGCCTCTTTGGACGATGTCGTCGCCTTCTACGACAAGCGCTTCAACATCGGGCTTACGGCGCAGGAGAAGAGAGATCTCGTCGCTTTCTTGAAATCGCTCTAGTTAAACGCGCGCGGCCTCGGGGCGCCCTGTCTCCTGAATTACGCCGCCGTGGTACCCCCCCGGTACGCCGACCGTGCCCTCTAGTACTGGTCTCCAGGAGCGCCCTTTCCGACACTGGAGTTATGCAATCGCGGGCCACTCGATTAGGTCCCAGGAGATCATCCGGCGAACGGCGTGCCGGTACCCGCTTTCCGCTTGGTTTGGATCTCCAATATACGGTGCTATCCGTGCAACAGCCGCATGAGACTGGCAGCGGACGGGTCGTGGACCTGAGTCGATCGGGCGTTCGTTTCACCACGGATCGGCCGTTGGACACCGGGCTCAACCTCGAACTTGCCGTTCAGTGGCCGGTGCTGCTCGATGGCGACGTGCACTTGCAGTTGGCATTGGCGGGAAGTATCGTCTGGGCCGAGGGGAATGAAGCCGCCATGGAAATTCTGCGATACGAGTTCAGAACACGAGGCGGACAGATCGAGCCAATGTGAAATCCCGCTGACCGTCCCCGCGGTGCCGGTGAAGCCGATAATACAGTATGCCCTCCGACTCCGGCTACGGCGCTTATCCGGAACTCCCGGAACTCTACGACAGCATCCCGCTGTACAACTCTCGGAGCGATATAGACTTCTATGTCGATCTCTGCCGCAAGGCCGGCGACGCGCTGGAACTGGGCTGTGGCACCGGGCGTATTCTCGTCCCCGCTGCCCAGGCGGGATGCGTCGTCACCGGGCTCGACCAGTCGAAGAGTATGCTCGCACGATGCAGGATGAAGGCGGACGCCTTATCCAACGACGCGCGCGGCAGAATTACTCTGGTCGAAGCGGACATCACGCGATTCTGTCTTTCCCGAACTTTCAAACTGGCGCTCGCGCCCTTCAGGCCCATCCATCACCTGACGACCGTCGATGAGCAACTGAGTTTCCTGCGGTGTGTCCGCGAGCATCTGGAGCCGGGGGGCAGACTGGTGTTTGACGCCTTCAATCCCAACCTCGCGATGCTCGCAGCCGAACTAAGCGCCGAGGAGATCGAAGACACTCCGGAGCTGAGCCTTCCCGATGGGCGCCGTCTGCGCCGGGCACACCGCGTGGTGCGAAAGCGCCACGCCGAGCAATGCAATGACATCGAACTGATCTACTATCTCGATGGCCGCCGCATGGTCCAGTCTTTTTCCTTGCGCTATTTCTTCCGGTTTGAGCTCGAACACCTGCTTGCGCGCACTGGCTTCGACGTTACGGCTCTATTCGGCGGATTCGACGGTGCGCCTTTCGCGGACGGCTCTCCGGACATGATCTTCACAGCCACACGCATCTCGTAGGCAGGGCCATCGAAAAGCAGACGGGAGGTAACGGCGCCGTTGAAGTCCTGGTTGTTGACGGAAGCGAGGCCCACCCAAAATCAGGATCAAGTGTCTCTAATCTCACTTCCGTGTTGCAAAGGTCCTTTGGGATTTCCTTCCCCAAAAAGCGAGAAGCGCAATTCCCGCGCCCAGGAGAGTGATAGTGGTAGGCTCTGGAACAGCTCCCGTAGGGGAGGCGTCCAGCCGGACGTTGTCGAAATCGCCTTGGGCGGTAACCGTCGTCAATTGAATCGTCAAAGTCTTGCCGACATCCGCCGCCACAGAATTATAGGTCGCCGTGAAAGTCGACCAGTTCCCAACTGTCGGCGCTACCCCTATCGCATTGACAGAAGCACCGCCGACCAGCAATTGTACGGTCGCAAGCGAATTTGGCTCATCCTTGCGCAAACCGATATCCACGAGCAGCGTGTACGTCGTATTCGCCGCCACGGTTCCTACACTCTGCGAGATCGCCGCATCATTTGAGTAAGCGGCGGTGGTGCCGTCTGGAATAGAGTTGAAGAACACGGTGCTGCTCCCCGGCTGCCACTGTCCGGAAAAGCCGCTGTTCGTCCACCCAGGGATTGCAGCGACGCTGTATGCGCAACCCGGACTGCCATCGCAACCGCTTGTAAGCGGGAGCCCGCCCACCGGAAGGGTTTCAAAAGAGAAATTTGAAACTGAGACTGGGGAAGCTGAAGCTACCGCTGCCAGCGCGAAGAGAATCCCGAACGCAATAACGAGCGCACGAAAAACCATACCCTTCCCTCTTCCCGAAAACATCGGGTAGCGGTAGTATACGCCTTCTTGCTCCCCTCAGAGCTCCCTTCCATTTCCACCACTTCCAGAAGGGTAAGTTTGGAGACAAGTGCGAAGAGCCTTGAAATCAAGGCATTGTGAGGCGTCGTGGTGCCGCCATCGGAATGATCGATCGGTCACGGTGCGTGGAGGAGGTTGTGCAGGCCCGAGTTCCATCGCTCCCCACCGTAGGAGTCCACGCGAATTCGATGCCGCCTCCTGGCCCGCCGAATATAATTTTCGCAGGCAGAATCTTAATAGTAGTCTGTCCATTTCCTTCGAATCATACGCCTCTCTGGGGGAACCGCAGAGGAGGTACACCCATCCCCTTTGTTTAACTTAATTGGTAAGTGTTGTCTTTCCGCAGCTTGTGGCCAGGCATTGATCAACTTAGCGTTTGGGTGTGGTGAGGTGCTACATGCACATGTTGTTGATGCCAGCGATCCTGCTACTTCTGGCCAGCGGTGTTCTGAACGCACGCGACGCAAGCGTGTCCGTTGCGTGGAATACGTCTGCGGCCTGCGGCACGAGCTTCTCGCGTGATGTCCTTCAGCAGGACCTGAAAGATCGGCTTGGCATGGCATCGATTGCTGTTTCACGCGTGTCCAGGGCTAGTCTGCTCACCGATATGGACTGCCACCCGGCCACCACGAGAAGCATGTCGGTTCAGCAGTGCCTTAGTCTTTCTCAACCGGTTGCCGAACCTTCTGCAACCAACGGGCTGCATCTGGCGACGACCTGGCGGAGTTGCCGCTCGTACTTCTGCAGCAGACAGAATTGCGGCCCGGTTGCGCGCGCGACACAACGCCTCTTGCTGGACGAATTCATTCCTGCATTTCGTACGTTAGCTGCACATGCCGACCCTGCCGGCCAGCCGCCGGCGCCGCACTCTACAGAAGGCATCCCGATCCCGATTCTCCCCGGCGTCGCATCGGAGACGGTTGTGAAGCCAGGCGCGATCTTTTACATGCTCTATATCCTCACGTGTGTTGCGGTTGTGATCCGGTGGGAGTGGTACCGAAAAACCACAATCCGGTAGGCATTACAAGTTTGTGAGAAGCGAACTTGGTCGCGTCGATGGTTGACCATCCATGAAACGTCGCCGCAGTGCGTACAGACCGGGAAGTGCTCTGTGTCGGTCCGGGCAAGCTCGCGCACGACGCGCTCCACGCCCGCGGAGGTGCCGGGGACATCACCGGCTGGCTTCGGATTGCGACCTCAGCCGATGATCTGATTCGAGACCACGCGGCAACGCCAGTGGACGGAGACGTTGGGCGCAGGGCTGCCCTTGGCATCCCAGGCAAAGAGAGTGATTTGAACGTCGGTCGTACCCACGAGCGCGTGCGTGGCGGTCACATAGAACGGGGTAGTGGTGTGCGCCGTCGCCAGCAGGTTGATCGGCTCCGCGAGAGAACGCACCGGCGGCAGGCAAATGACATTACTGAGTAGAAATGTCACGTTTCCGGCCGCCCCCGTGGAGGTTGCACCGCTCGCGTCGAGCAGAGGCGACGGGGTACAGAACTTCCGCGGAGGAAGGATGAGTCGCGAGGCGACGACGCCATCGGTGACGTCATGCGCTCCGAGCGGAAACGTAAGATTTACCTGTTCCGGCGTAATGTCGAGTTCTTGTCCGGCCATGGCCTCGAGTTGCTTCTTGGCTTCGGCGGGATCGGGTGATTTTGGCATATTCTCCTCCTATGTTCCCTTGGTGAATCTCGCCGAGCATATATGTCAGGGCATACGTACGACCGGAGACCTTTCGGTCGACGTTATGTGCGCGCCTGCGGGTTGGCGGCTAGTGCGGCCCCGCGCCGATCGTCCCCGCCGTGCCGATTCCGGAGTTGCGAAACGCGATCGCGCCCAGAACCGATGCCCCCGCGATGTTGACGATCGCCAAGGTCCGGTGAGATGCATTCTTCCTCAGTGCCACCACCTGGCCCGCGATCCACAACGCATTGACTCCGCCCTTGATC
>DATJYW010000097.1:0-13153 GCA_035499435.1 Candidatus Acidiferrales bacterium
CCTCGTCGTCGTCAGCCCGTCAACCGCCTCCTTCACCAGCGGCTCTTACACCCTCGCCTATCAGCGTCCGAACAATCCCTGCTCGCCCGTTGCGCTCGCCTGCGGCCAGACCACCCTGCGCCAGGTCAATCTGCCCGGCCAACTCGACACCCTCACCTTCAATGGCACCGGCGGCGACCTCACCACGGTCCGTCTGGTCACGCGTTCCGGCAATTACTCGCCGTTCGCCGAAATGTACACCGCCGCGGGAACGCTGCTCACCACCAGCTCCAACGGAACGATCCAGCGAGTCCTCCCGGCCGACGGCCCGTACACGCTGCTGGTGCGCGATAGCGGCGCCACCAATCTCGGCAGCTATCGCGCGAGCGTCCAGGATCTCACCAACACCTGCAACGTGAACGACACCGAAGCCCCGGTGATCACGCTGCTGAAGCCCACCGGCGGCGAAGTGCTCCCCGGCGGGACCACCTTCCACATTCAATGGCAGAGCGACGACAACGTCGGCGTCTCCACCCACGACATCGCCCTCTCCACCGACGGAGGCAAGACATTCCCCACCTCCATCGCCGGCGGTCTCAACGGCAACCTGCAAGCCTACGATTGGCTGGTCCCATCGAACGTGACCCCGACCCGCACCGCCGCGATCCAGGTAACCGCCACCGATGCCGCCGGCAACGCGCAAAAGGCCGCCAGCGGTCCCCTTACCCTGATCGGTTCCGGCTTCACTCCGAACGCCTCGGCGGCGTACTCCTACGACGCCCTGAACCGTCTCACCCAGGTCGTCTACGGCGACGGCCGTACCGTCCAATATACCTGGGACCCCGCCGGCAACCTGGTGCAGGTGACCGTTACCGGCCAATAGGTCACGATACGCCCCCAGCCTCGGCGGCCGCCAGTCCGGCTCCAGTAGCAGCGCCGTGCGCCCCGGATAATACTCCAGCAGCTTCCGGTTCTCCTCCGCCCCCAGGTCCCGCGCCCACACAATGCGCGCCCCGTCGATGTCCGCCGCGTTGTAAACCCACTCGTCCTGAAAAATGTGCTGCGGCAGGTAGCGGACGAACACCAGCAACTGTCCCGGCACCTTCGCCAGTTCCTGCGCCACCTGGATCCGCCGCGCCGGATTGCGGTGATTCAGTCCGTCCCACGTCACATACTGCCGCACCGACTGTGAAATCTCGCTGTCGTCCACCACGTGCATCCCGTACCAGAACAGAAAGTGCGCGCAGCAGAGCAGCACAAGGACTCCCGCCGCCTCCTGCCCGCTGACCCTGATCCGCGCAATCTGCTCGAGCCCCGCCACCGCCACCAGCACGAACAGGCACGTCACCCCCGCAACATAGTGATAAAGAAAATTCGGGAAAAAATTGGTCCCCAGTGCGAACAGCGCCAACGTCGCCGCGACCCACGCAAACCGGTACTCTCTAACTCTCGTCAGGAAGGCCAGGGCCGCCAGGTAGAGCGGCGGCAAAAAGAAGAACCGATAGAAGCGCACCCGGTACTCGAGCCGTAGCAGATAATTCCCAATGCCTTCTTCCCCGTGCCGGAACGAGAGCTGCATCCTGTAATCCGCCACCTGCTGCGGGGTCAACTGCCGATGCGGCGCCGGCTCCGGCAGGAACGTCAGCGACGCCGGCACGCCGTATTGGTATTGGCTGACCGCTTCCGGCAAGGTCGTCCAACTGCCGGTCACCGCTTTGTTCTGCAGCGCCGTCAGCAGGACCGCGGGCAACAGAGCCAGCGCCGCCGCGGCCGCCGGCCGCGCAAGCTGTCGAGCCCGAACGCCCCGCCTCATCTCCGGCAGAAAAAACAGCGCCACCGCGAGGAACAGGAAAATCGACTCGTACTGCCGGATCAGCAGGTGCAGCCCCAGCCCCGCGCCCAGCAGCACAGCATCTCGCATCCGGCCGCTTACCCGCAGTCTCGGAAGCGCGCCGAACACCAGGCATCCCGCCGCCGCCGCGAGGCTCCCGCCGCTGTAGCTGTTGGTCCACTGGTTCAGCGGTCCGAACTCGATCACCGCCAGCACGCCGCCCAGAAGCGCCCACCCCGGCGTCGTCCACCCGCGCAGCATCCAATAGCAGAGCGAGCAGAGCGCCGCAGCGCCCATCAGAACCCCCGCCCAGGGCAGGCCGAAGATGCTCCACCCGATCACCATCGCGAGCCCCTGCCCCACCGAATAAATCGAGCTGTACGTCGGCTCCTGCAGCACGAAAAAGGTCTCGAAGAATTGCGGCAGCGCGTGTGGCGGATTGGCCAGCCGGAAGTGCCGCAGCGTGTCGGCAACCAGCAGGTGCCCGAACTCGTCATAGAGATCGGGCGTCGGCACCGGATGATGACTCAGCAGCAGCAATCGCAGCGCCACCGGCAGAATGGCAAGCACCGCCATGCACAGCCCCGTGCGCCGCGCAATCCGCAGCACACACGGCTCGATCGCTGGGCGCCACACCAGCGCCGTCACAACCAGCAGCACACCCAGGCCAAACAGCAGGAAATCCGCGGGTCCGAAGCCGATAGGATTGGGGCCGGGCAGCAGCGCCCGCCGCAGGTACTCGAGCATGGGAACTTCCATTCTCGCAGGAGTTCATCGCTGGCGAGCTAGAATGAGGGCGGCACAACCGGTGGACCTCGCCAACTACACCGTCGAAGACCAGGAGCGCATGAGCCGCGCCCGGAATTATTTCGCCTGGCAGAGCCGCCTCATCCATAAGGAACTGGGCCGCAGGGTCCTCGAGGTCGGCTGCGGCCTCGGTAATTTCACCGCCACCCTCATCGACCGCGAAGCCGTCATCGCCGTGGATATCGAGCCCGCCTGCATCGCGCGGCTCCATCGGCGCTACCCGGCCCGCCCCAACCTGCACGCCTTCGTGTGCGACGTCGCCGATCCCGAGTTCCGCGGCCTGGCCCGGTTCCAGCCCGATTCCTGCGTCTGCCTCAACATGCTGGAGCACACCCGCGACGACCGCGCCGCTCTCGACGCCTTGGCTTCCGTCCTCCCGTCCGGCGGCGTCATCGTCCTCCTCGTGCCCGCGTTTCAATCCCTCTACGGCCCCATCGACCGCAACCTCGGCCACTTCCGCCGCTACAGCCGCGGCGGCCTCCGCGGCCTCGCCGCGCGCACCGGGTTGCACGTTCGCAAGCTGCACTACGTCAACTCCATCGGCTTTTTCGGATGGTGGGCCAACGCGCATCTGCTCAAGCGCCGCACGCAATCGGAGAAGCAGATCGCCGTCTTCGACCGCTACTTGGTGCCCGTCCTCGCCGCCGCCGAGCGCGTGGTGCCGCCGCCGTTCGGTCAATCCCTTCTGGCAGTCCTCCAAAAGCCATGAAGGTCTCCGTCATCATCCCGGTCTACAACGAAGCTCGCACCTTCCCCCAGGTGTTGGCCCGTGTCCGGAAAGCACCGCTCCCGCCCGGCTGCACCCTCGAGATCATCGTCATCGACGACGGCTCCATCGATGGCACCTGGCTGCTTCTCCGCGAGCATGCCGACGCCGGCGTCATCATCGCGCGCCACACGGAATCCAACCGCGGAAAGAGCGCCGCCATCCGCGCCGGCATTGCTCTCGTCTCCGGCGACATCGTGCTGATTCAGGATGGCGACCTCGAATACGACCCCGCCGATTACGCACGCCTCGTGGAACCGATCGTGCTTGGCGAGGCCGAGGCCGTATACGGCTCCCGATTCCTGGGTACGCCCGAGGGCATGGCCTGGAAAAACCGCCTGGCCAACTGCATTCTCACCGCCGCCGCCAATCTCCTCTACCGCGCCCGCATCACCGATGAGGCCACCGCCTACAAAGCCTTTCGCGCGCCGCTGCTGCGCCGCCTCCGCATCGAAAGTCAGCGGTTCGAATTCTGCCCCGAAGTCACCGCCAAGCTGTCCCGCCTCGGATACCGGATTCACGAGGTGCCCATCCGCTACAACGCGCGCGGCATCGCCGAGGGCAAGAAAATCCGCGCCCGTGACGGCTTCGCCGCCCTCTGGACGCTGTTCAAATACCGCTTCGTGCCGCGCTCGGCGCTCGTTCAGTGCACTTCTTCGAAGGGCCAGAGAGGGCTGGTCGAGGGATAGGGAGAAAGCCGCGGCGGTATCGCGTCCGGCTCCATCAGCCAGACCTTGCGATCTGGATAGTAACTCTTCAGCTTGTCATTCTCCGCGTTGCCCAGATCGAGCGCCCACACCACTTTCGCCTTGTCGATGTCCGCCGAGTTGTGGATCCATTCCTTGTATCCGTGCGTCGAGAAGTAGCGCACGAACACCAGTTGCTCCCCCGGCGATTCCGCCAGGCGCCGATTGAACCCGATCCGCCCGTCGGGATCCCCGTAATTCACCGCGTCCGGCGCTTCGTAGCGCACCATGGCGCGGATGATCGCATCGTCGGTCTGCGCCTGCACTCCGTACCAGAAAAGAAACTGCGCGCCGGTCAGCACGAGCAGCCATCGCGCCGCCCCCAGCCGCTGAAGACCCAGAATCGCCATCAGCACGAACACGCACGTGAGCGCGCCCATATAGTGCGGAAAGAAGTATGCATAAAAGTTGGCGCCCAGCGCGAACAGCGCACAGCTCATCGCCAGCCATGCATACCGATACTCGCGCACCAGCGGCAGAAAGAACGGCAGGGCCAGAAACAGCGGCGCCGCAAAAAAGAAACGGGCAAACCCTGCGCGGCTGCCCAGCCGGTCGAGATACGTGCCGACGGTATCGACAGGGCCGTGGACCGCCGCCTGTCCCCCGAAATACAGCTCCTGCGCCGGGGTCAGCTTGGCCGTGGGTACCGCGATCTTCTGAAAGGTGAACGTCTGCGGTACCCCGTACTGCGCCTGGCTCAAAGCATACGGCAGCGTGGTCCAGCTTCCCGTCACCGCGCGATTGTGTAGCAGCACCAGTCCCGCCGCCGGCAACAGCACCGCCAGGGCCGGAGCCGTCGCCCTCGCCAGGTGCGCCCAGTTCGCTCTGCGCCGCAGCTCCGGCAGGAAGAAGAGGACCACGCTCGCGTCCAGAAACAGCGATTCATAGGGCCGGCACAGCAACTGCAATCCCATGCCTGCTCCCAGCACAACGGCGTCGCGCGCCACAACGCGCTCCCGCATCCGCCCCAACGCCCCGAACGTCAGACAGCCCGCGATCGCCGTGACCGCCCCGCCCCAGTAGCAGTTCATCCAGATGTTCAGCGGGCCGAACTGGCACACCGCGAGCAATCCGCCCACCAGCGCCCAGCCCGGCGATGTCCAGCCGCGCAGCGTCCAGTAACAGAGCGGCGCGATCAAGGCCATCGAGATCAGCACGCCCGCCCATGGAATCCCGAAAATAAGCTGCCCAAACGCCAGCGCCGCTCCCTGCCCCAGCGCGTAGATTGAGGCATACGTCGGCTGGTGGAGCACGAACATGGTCTCGAAGAAGCGGTGCATGGGATGCGTCGCGTTCGCCAGCCGGAAATGGTTCAGCGTGTCGCTCAGCAATACATAGCTGAAATCGTCGGAGCCGTAGGGGGTCGGCACCGGATGCATCGGCAACAGCCCCAGGCGCAGCACGACCACCAGGCCGAACAGGAACAGCATGCACCACGCCGGCCTGCGCGCCAGTTTCTGCGCCGCGGGCTCCACCCAAGGCCGCGCGATCGCCAACACCACCAGTAGCAGCGCCAGAAGGAACTCAATGAAATCGGCCGCGCCGAAGCCGATCGGATTTTGCAGCGGTAAAAACGAGCGCAGTACGTGGAACAGGTACATGCCGCTACCGGCTCACGCCTCCGCGCGCCGCCGTTCCACCCACCGGATCAAAGCCACCAGCAGCAGCGCCATGGTCAGCACCACCGCCGCCATGTTCCAGGCGTTGTGCGTAAGGAAGCCGCGTGCATCCTGGCCAAGCCGCATCGCCAGCCAGGCTTCCCCGAAGTAGCGGATCACGCGCGCCAGGAACACCACCGCCAGAAACCGGCCGGTGGACGTCCGCATCGCGCCCGCCGAAACCACGAACACCTTCAGCGGCAGCGGCACGAACGGTACCACCGCAGGAACGAACACGGTCAAGAGGCCATACCGCGCAAACCACTGGCGAAACTTCTCCGACCGCGTGCCCGGCGTGAACTCGCTTTCGTTCTGCTTCAGGAACCGGCTGCCGCCGTACCGCGCCGCGCGAAACAGCGCGTAATTGCCGGCCATCGATCCCAGCACCGCCAGCGCGGCCGCCAGTTTCGCGGCCTGCGGATTCTTGACCGCGACGCCGATCAGCAGCGCGTCCAGCGCCGCGGGCAACGGAATACCGACCGAATCCAGGAAGCAGAGTACCAGGACACCGAGAGGGCCGTACGCAATCAGGGCATCGGCAATGGATTTCAGCAACGCCTTCAATTTTAACAGACCGCCGCTCCCTGTCTTCGAAAAGCCGGTATAGAATACGATCTTTCGTACTGCGGCGTCTCTTCCGAAGGATTGCTGCAGTATGATACGCAATTGGCCTCTGACAAGACGGGATTTCTGTCAGCGTTCATCGGCGTTCATCCGCGGCCGATAATGTGTTTTTCCAGGGAGTCGATATGCCCGACCAAGACCCGATCGAGGGCCAGCCATCGAACGATGAAGAACCACGGGATCCGCGCGAAGAGATTCACCGCAATCTCGTGCGCAACGTCATCACCGAGCCGCTGCACAGTGAAATCAGGCGAAAACCCGGCGACCTGTTCAACATCATCGTCGACGTAAACCTCCAGTATTACCAGGGCCGGAGCGCCGCGTTCGACGAGGTCAAAACACTGGCCGAGAAGGCCCTGGGCGCCAGCCGTCCTCCGGGCGCGACGCCCCCGGAATCCGTGGGCAGCAGAGCCAACCCCTATATGGCCGGTCTGATGCCCGGTTCGGCCGTCCAGGAGATGGTACGCCTCGATGCCGAGCGAATCGCCAGCCGTAAGGCGGACGCCGAAAAGGCCGCCGGACAACCAAAGCCCCCCGCCGCATCCCACGCCTACCGTGCGATTTATCGCATCTGGAAGAATTTCCCGGTTCGCCCCCTAATCGACCGCTCCATCTGCACGGTGAAGGCGGACGCCGCCCGCCGCGCATTCTCGGCCGAAGGCCGCGACATCGTCTGGGCCGTCATCGATTCCGGCGTCGACAAGCTGCACGAGCACTTCAAGGACGCGGACACCCTCGATGTCAAGCTCCCCCTCAAGCACTATGACTTCACCGTTCCCAACGGCGAGGGCGCCGACTCTGCACTCGTGGATAGGTTCGGCCACGGCTCGCATGTCGCCGGAATCATCGCCGGCGGCGTCCTGAACCCCCGGCCCCTGCGCGCCGTCCGCACCCGCATGGATCCGCAGACGCTCAACGTCGTCGAAGAGTCCCAGGAAATGACCGCCATCACCGGTATGGCGCCGTGCTGCAAGATCCTCAGCATGAAAATTCTCGACGATCGCGGGCAGGGCGACGTCGCGCGCATTATCGCAGCCCTGGACACCATCCAGCAGATCAACGACCACGGCCGCCAATTGCTCATCCACGGCGTCAACCTGAGCCTCGGCTACGAATTCGACCCGCGATGGTTCGCCTGCGGCCAAAGCCCCATCTGCACCGAAGTCAACCGCCTCGTACGCTCGGGTGTGGTCGTGGTGGTCGCCGCCGGCAATACCGGCTACGGCACCCTCAGCTCCAAGCAGCGTGCCACGAGTGCAGGCTTCATGCTGACCATCAACGACCCCGGCAACGCCGAATTCGCCATCACCGTCGGCTCTACCCACCGCGATATGCCCCACGTCTACGGCGTCTCCTATTTTTCTTCCAAGGGCCCCACCGGCGACGGCCGCCCTAAACCCGATCTGCTCGCCCCCGGCGAGCGCATCCTCTCCTGCCAGTCCAGCGGTGCGAAGAACGCCGCCGGCGCCATCAATTCTTATATCGAAGACACCGGCACCAGCATGGCCGCGCCGCACGTTTCCGGAGTCATTGCCGCGTTCCTGTCGATCCGCAGAGAATTCATCGGCCGCCCCGAAGAAGTGAAACAATTGTTCCTCAATAGCGCGACGGACCTGAAGCGCGAGCGGGCGTTTCAAGGCTACGGCCTCGTGGATCTCATGCGCGCAATTCAGTCCGTGTGAGGCTCAGTAATGGCGATCCCCATCTTCGAAGTCCAGTTCGACAAAAACGGCAACGTGTTCCAGCCCCAGCAGGAGGCCGACATCCTCCGCTTCCTCACTACGCCCGGTAACCAGGTCACCGACCTCGTGGCCCTCTCCCACGGCTGGAACAACGACATGGACGAGGCGCGCACCCTCTATCGCAAGTTCCTCCGCCATCTCGAGCCGCTCCTTCCCGCCGCCAAGGCAGATAAGGTGGCCGCCATCGGCGTCCTTTGGCCTTCGAAGAGATTCGCGGAAAAAGACCTGATCCCCAGTGGCTCGGCGGCATTCGATCCCTTCGAGCTCCTCTCGCCCCTGCTCGCCGAGCAGGTGGAGCAGCTCAAGAACACCCTCGGCAGCGCCGATGCCGACAAGCTGCTCGATGACGCCGCTGCGTTGCTGCCTCGATTGGAGAACAGCGCCTCGGCGCAGCGCGACTTCGTCGCCAAACTGGCCGCCGCCATCGCCCCTCATCTGGACGCGAAACAATCCTCTCACGAAGAAGGAGCGTCATCGCTCGCCACCCAGGATGGTGCCGAGCTCCTGCAGAAACTCAGCGCCCCGGTCGAAACGGCAACCGTCGATACCGCGGGCGGCGGCGCGGCCAGCCTCAGCGACACCGCGGGCGGAGCCGCGGGCATGGGCAGCCTGCTCAGCTCCATCACCGCCGGCGCTTCGCGCCTGATGAACCTGTTCACCTACTTCACCATGAAAGACCGCGCCGGCATCGTCGGGCGCAATGGTGTCAACCCCATGCTCAACCGCATCCAGAACGGCATATCGAAGGACATCCGCCTTCACCTCGCCGGCCACAGCTTCGGCGGACGCCTCATGACCGCCACCGTGGACGGCCCCGCTCCGCTGCGCGTGAGCACCCTCCTGCTCCTGCAGGCAGCCTTCTCCCACAACGGCTTCGCGCAAAAATACGACGGCCAGCACGATGGATTTTTCATGAACGTGGTCGCGCAGAAAAAGGTCTCCGGTCCCATCCTGGTCACGCACAGCGACAAGGACCAGGCGGTGGGCACCGCGTATCCGCTCGCCTCCCGCATCGGCGGCGACACCGCGGCCGCGTTCGGCGATGCGAGCGACATCTACGGCGGTATCGGCCGCAACGGCGCCCAGCACATGGGCGACGCGGCCCAGGACGTCACCCTGCTCGCGGCTCAATCCCCCTACCAGTTGGCCCCGGGAAAGCTGATCTACAATTTCGACGGCAATGACGTGATCACTGGCCACAGCGACGTGGCGCGCCCCGAAACCGCATGGCTCATGGCCCTGCGGATCGCCTCTTAAGGAGTTCCCCATGCCCCAACGCAAACTGAAACAGTTCCGAAGCAAACAGGCGTCACTCTGGCAGTCGGCCGTGGACCGCGCCACCGCCGACACTGCCGGATCGTCGCCCGCCGCCGGGTTCGACGATTCGCCCGCGCCCGCCGGCGGCAGAACCGCCCCGCAGGACGAACAGACAGCCGCGGCCGTTCAAGCCGCGGACACGATCGCCGCCATGGTGGATCAGGGCCAGACACCCGAGATTCCACCTCCTCCCAGCGAGGCCGCAGGCTTGGGGGACACGGTGGCCTTCTGCTCCAGGACCGCGTTCCGCATCGCCCAGGCGCGCGTCAAGTCGATCATCACCGGCGACACCACGGAGCTCAAGGCCCTTCAGGAAGAGATCGGCGCCAAATTCGGCGGCTGTGATCCCATGTGGACCGAGACCATCACCGAGTACGTCAAAAACCGCGTCGCTTCGGTCCACATCCCTTACCGGCATTACACCTCGTTAGACGACTACGTCATCTCCGGACCGCGATTCCCCGATAACGCCAGAATCGCGATCCTCGGCGATTGGGGCACCGGAGACGATGCCGCGCGCGGCGTCCTCAAACAAATCGCCGCCAAAGACCCCGACGTGGTGATCCATCTCGGCGACGTCTACTACTCCGGCACTGAGCACGAATTTCAGAATTACTTCTACCCCATCTGGCGCGACGAGCTCGGCCTGCCGGACGTGCCCTGGGGCGGCAAGCCCGCCAATCTCGACACCCGCCCGTCCACCTTCACCCTTGCCGGCAACCACGATATGTACGCCGGCGGCGCGCCTTACTACACCGCTATCGACATGCTCGGCCAGCCCGCCAGCTACTTCTGCCTGCGCAATTCGGACTGGCAGTTCATCGCGCTCGACACCGGCCTGCACGATGCCGACCCCACCGCCGCCAGCACCAACGTGACCTTCCTCGAGCCCACCGAGGTCGAATGGCTCAAGCACAAGATGGCCACGGCCGGCGGGCGCAAGACCATCCTGCTCTCGCATCACCAGCTATTCACCGCGTTCGATAGCGAGAAGATCGGCGGCGGCTTCCTCAACCAGAAACTCCTCGACGCGACCTCGGACATACTCCCGCAAGTCGCCGCCTGGCTCTGGGGCCACGAACACAATCTCGTAGTCTTCGAAAACGATCCCAAGCTCAAGGTGCTCGCCCGCTGCATCGGCCACGGCGCGTTCCCTGTCGGCCGCGACGAGCTGGGCGCCCTCAATCCCGGCTTCCCCATCACAAACGTGAAGCTCGCCCTGGACAAAACCGGGGGACTATTCCAGCATGGCTACGTCATGGTGCAGTTGAACGGCTCGTCCGCCGCACTGACCTACTACCAATACGACGCCGAGAGCGGCATAGAAAAACAAATCTTCGGGGAAACGCTGTAACGCGGGCCTCCCGGCCCGCATTCACGACAGCGAGCCCGGATCCACCCTCTCATACAGATCGCCCAGAACCAGGCGGCACCCGATGGATGCGAGTTCAATCGCACCATCCGCCGTGTTCACGAACCTGCGCAGCCAGGAGCCGTCCGGCTGGCGCGTATACAAGTCGGCGTGAATCCGGTCGGTAGCTACCAGCAGATAATCCGTGAGGGATTCGATCGAGGAGTAGTGCTCGAACTTGCGGCCCCTGTCGTAGGCCTCGGTCGATGGCGAAAGCACTTCCAGAATCACTGCGGGATTAAGCAGAGTATCGAAGTGTTTGTCCTGCAGTTTCGGCTCTCCGCAAACCACGACGGCGTCGGGATACGTATACAGCCCTGTGGCCTGAATGAAGACCCGCATGTCGCTGGGGAGCACGCGGCACGGCTTCGATCGCAATTGCTGATGCAACTCACCCAGCACGTTAGCGACGATTACATTATGCGCCAGGCTCGCCCCCGACATCGCGAACATCTCCCCCCGGAAATATTCGCTCTTGACCTCGGCCTTGCGCTCGATTTCCAGGTACTGTTCGGGAGTCAGGTAATCCTTGGGCAGCGTCGACACATACACCTCTCGACCAACTTACCATTTCTATTCGCTCCTCAGCGTCTCCGCTGGATCCAGCCGCAGGATCCTTAGCGCCGGCGCCACGCTCGCCGCCGTAGCCACTGCCAGCAGCAGCGCCGCCGTAATCGCAAACGTCGCCGGATCTGTCTCGCGCACGCCCCACAGCAAATGCTTCAGCAGCCGTACCGACGCCAGCGACCCCGCGACTCCCGCCGCCACCCCGATCAGTGCCAGCCAAATCCCCGGCTTCACCGCGCCCGCCACGGCCTGTGCTACCGTCGCGCCCAGCGCCAGCCGGATCCCCAGCTCGTGCCGCCGCTGCGTGATGCCTTGCGAGATCAGCCCGTACAGCCCGATGGCCGCCAGCACCACCGCCAGCCCCGCGAAAATCGAAAACAACGCCGCCAGGTATCGCTGCTGCCCGGTCTGCAACCCGCGCAGATCGTCCATCGTCCGAAAGTGTGCCACCGGCAGCCGCGGGTCGACGGCCGCAATCGCCGCCCGCACCTGCTCCGGCAGCCCGGGGACCCGCCCCGCCGTGCGGATCACCCACTTGGGTGAAAACCACGTGTGCACCAGGCGAAAAAACCCGTCCTTGATCTGCGTCGCCGGCACATACACTGTCGGCTCGATCGCGATCGGCCCGGCCGACCCGCTGATCCCGCTGTGCTGCTGCACATCGCCCGCGATGCCGACCACCTCCCGCGGCGCGCCTCCCATCGCCACGTGCCGCCCCAGCGCGTCCCCGCTGAAATACTTGTTGGCGAACGACTGGCTGACCACCACCACCGGCGCCGACTCCATCGTGTCCGTGTCCCGGAACGCGCGCCCCGCAACCAGCGGAATCCGCATCGCATCGAGATACGTCGCCGTCGTGTAGATCACTTCCACCGTGTGCGGCTGCCGATCCGTTCCGTCAATCGTCCGCATGCCATTATTCAGCGGCCGTTCGTACGGCAATGTCAGCGCGACTGCCGCCGATCGCACGCCCGGAATCCGCCGGATCCGCTCCAGCGTCTGGTTGTAGAGATGATTGATCGCCGCCGCAGTTTGATACCGCGCGTCCTGCAGCGACGCCTCGGCCGCAATCAGGTTTCGCGCATCGAACCCCGGATTCAGTCCGTTCAGATATTGCAGCGTGCGCACCAGCAATCCCGCGCCCACCAGCAGCACCAGGCTGAGCGCCACCTCGGCCGCCACCAGCACGCCGCGCGTCCAACGCCGCCGCGGTCCGGAATTGCCGCGTCCCGATTCGGCCAGCACCCCCCGGATATCCAGCCGCGTCGTCTGGAACGCCGGCGCCAGCCCGAACAGCACGCTGGTAAACAGCGACACGCCCAGCATCGCCGCCAGCACGCGCCCGTCCAGCTCGATCGGATGCCACAGCTCGATGCTGCCCCCGGCCAGTTGTTTGAGCCACTCGATCGCGAAACCGCCCACCACGATCCCCGCGAACCCGCCCGCGAGGGCCAGAAGCACGCTCTCCAGAAAAATCTGCCACACCACCGCGCCGCGCGAGGCCCCCAGCGCCATCCGCGTCGCAATCTCCCGCGACCGCGCCCCCGACCGCGCCAGCAGCAGCCCCGCGATATTCACGCATCCGATCACCAGCACCACCAGCACCGCCGCCCACGTAATCAATAGCTGCGATCGCGTGTCCTGCGTTAGCCCCTTCTGAAGGGGCACCACCCTCTCTTCGAAGTTCCGGATTTCGCGCGGAAAC
>DATJYW010000098.1:0-28313 GCA_035499435.1 Candidatus Acidiferrales bacterium
TAAGTCGGAACAGGCGCCACGCTAGTGTGGAATCGAAAGAGGAGGCCGGTCCACGTAGTTTGATTCCCTCTTGATGACCGAGACCCCTTCCCTGATATCCGCACCGCTCCCCCGATGGAGCGTACCTTACTCCTTCGCGGCCTCCCTCTTTCTTTAGCTATTATTGAACCGTGTAGCGCGCCTTTAATGCGAACGGTGCGATCTCGATGTCGAAACGCGCTCCGTCCGCGCGCACCATTTGATACGTGCCGCGCATCATGCCCATGGGCGTCTTCAAAGGACACCACGACGAGTACTTGAAGCTCTCCCCGGGGCCCAGCACCGGTTGTTTGCCGACCACCCCCGGACCCTTGACCTCTTCGGTGTGATCCGTACCGTCGGTGATGATCCAGTGGCGGCTCACCAGTTGCACCGTGTCGGTCCCCAGATTGGTGATGCGAACCGTATATTGAAAGACCCACTCCCCTTCCTGGGGCCGCGAATTTTCGGCGGAGTGTTGCGAGAGTACTTCGACGCGAACGTCGTTGGTGACGGCCTCTGAAACGGGAGCGAGATCCCAGCGCAGGTCGGGCATACCCAGAGGCATATGATACCAAAGAGGCTTCAGGCGTAAGGCATCAGGCGTCAGCAAGCTTGGCTCGCCTCTCGTAGCTGGACCGGCTGACGCCTGAAGCCTGATACCTGAAGCCTTATTTTGACATTCGTCTCGCATTGCGTTACCTCTTCATGTATGCCTGAGGGCTCGCACCACTTTCCGGTTGGGTCTATTCACTGCACGGTGCTCAGCGACGGCTACTGCGCCTATCCCACCTCGTGGTTCTTTCCCAACGCCGACCCATTGGCGCTCCGGCTCGCGCTCGGCGAGCGCCGCCTGCCCCAGGAGGACGTGCTCAGCCCGCTGACCTGCCTGCTGATCGAAACCGGGAGCCACGTCGTGCTGGTCGATGCCGGAGCCGGCGAATCGTCGCGCACTACCGGAGCGGTCCGGGCCAGGCTCGACATGGCGGGAATCCGTCCCAAAGATGTAGACACGGTCATCATCACTCACGCCCATCCCGACCACATCGGCGGCGCCGTCGACGTCGCCGGGCGGCCCGCGTTTCCCAACGCCCGCTATATCGTGAGCGAGCTCGAGTGGGAATTCTGGACCACAGCCCGCACCGACTTGCGCAACCTGCGCCTCCCCGAGGACACCAAGGCGGAGATTCACTCTACGGCTCGCCGAACCCTGGGCCCGCTGCGCCACCACATCGAACCCATCGGCCGCGAATGCGAAGTAGTTGACGGCGTGTACGTGATTCCGGCGCCCGGCCACACGCCGGGCCATCTGGCAGTGATGGTTTCCAGCGATGGCCAGAGCCTGCTCAACCTAGGGGACGCCGCGGTGCACCCGCTGCACCTCGAGCAGCCCGAGTGGGAGAACGGCTTCGACCTGGCCAGCGACACCGCCGCCGCCACCCGCCGCCGCCTGCTCGACCGCGCCGTGGCTGAGGACATGCACCTGATGGCTTTCCACTTCCCCTTTCCCAGCATCGGCCGTGTGAGCCGCGGCGCGCGCGGCGGCTGGGCCTGGACCCCTGGCTGGTAGTAGTCCTTATGAAGCGAACCTGGATTTTCCTCGTGATGAGCCTCGCGGCCTGTGCGGCGGAACCCGTCGCGGCCACCCCGCCCATGGGCTGGAACAGTTGGGATTCCTACGGCACCAGCGTAACCGAGGCCGAACTGAAGACGAACGCCGCTTACATGGCGGCCAAACTGAAATCGCACGGCTGGCAGTACGTCGTGGTGGACATTCAATGGTCGGACCCGCTCGCCAAGCCTCACGGCTACCGGCCCAACGCGGAACTGGCCATGGACGGATACGGGCGCCTCATCCCCGCCCCGAACCGTTTTCCCTCCGGATTCCAGTCGCTCGCCGCCTGGATTCACGCTCAGGGCCTCAGGTTCGGCATCCACATCATGCGCGGCATTCCGCGCCGCGCGGTCGCGGCCAACCTTCCAGTCTTCGGCAGCAAAGTGCGCGCCGCCGACATCGCCGACATCAATTCCACCTGCCGCTGGAACACCGACATGTACGGCGTGAATATGAGCCAGCCCGGCGCCCAGGACTACTACGATTCCATTCTGAAGCTCTACGCCGAGTGGGGAGTCGACTACATCAAGGCCGACGACATCGCCCAACCCTTCCACGGCGACGAGATCGCGGCGCTCCACAAAGCCATTCTCAAGACCGGCCGCCCCATCGTGTTGAGCCTTTCGCCCGGCCCGGCCGACCTGGCCAAGGCCGATTTCTACGCCGCCAACGCCAACCTCTGGCGCATCTCCGACGACTTCTGGGACCTCTGGCGCGACCTGCGCAAGAGCTTCGACCTGCTCGATAAGTGGACTCCATTCGTCAAGCCCGGCTCCTGGCCCGATGCCGACATGCTGCCCCTGGGACGCATCGGCATCCGCGCCGAACGCGGCGACGACCGGCCCACACGTTTCACCCGCGACGAGCAGCGCACGCTCATGACGCTCTGGTGCATCGCGCGCAGCCCGCTGATGTTCGGCGGCGATCTGCCGAGCAACGACGCCTTCACTGAATCGCTATTGACCAACGACGAAGTGCTGGCGGCGAACCAGAAGGGCCGCAACCAGCACAAGGTGTCGCAAGTCGGCGACCTGGTGATCTGGACCAGCGAAGTCGGGGAGACGAGGTACTACGCCGGGTTCAATATCGGGGAGATTGAGGCCGACGTAGAGTTCCCGGGCGAACGGCCGTTGCGCAACGTCTGGCTCAAAGCGGATCTTCCCGGCAGAGCCGTCAGGCTCGCTGCCCATGAGAGCATCATGGTCCGTGAGCGGTAGCTACCAGCGCGGCAGGATGCGCTTCCAGTTCGGGTCCACGTGCTTGCGCATCTCGGCTTCGTCGTCGCGCTTGCGGAACGGGATTTTCGCGTAGCGCTCGCGTCCGCGGGCGACCTGGTCGTAATCCAGCTCGACGCCCAGCCCCGGTTTGTCCGGGATGCGCACGCAGCCGTTGACAAACGGGATCCGGCCGCCAGCGACCACCTCGTCCTGTTCCACCTGCCAAGGATAGTGCGTGTCGCAGGCGTACGTGAGGTTGGGGCACGCCGCAGCGGCATGCGTCATGGCCATCAAGCTCACGCCCAGGTGGCTGTTGGAGTGCATCGACATCCCCATGCCGAGCACGCTGGTGAGGTGCGAAAGCTGCTGCAGGTTGCGCATCCCGCCCCAGTAATGAGGATCGCTCAGCACGATCTGCACCGCATCCAGTTCTTTGGCGCGCGGAACGTCGGCGAAGCACGTGGTAGCAACGTTGCTCGCCTGCGGCGTGTCGCTGCCTTCGGCGATCAGCCGCCGGCGCACCTCGGCCATGCCTTCCAGCCCGGCGCACGGATCTTCCAGGTAGCCGCCGCCCGAAAGCTCCTCCTTCAGATCGCGGCCCACCTGAATGCTGGTCTCCACGCTCCACGCGCAGTTCGGGTCGATGCGCAGCGGATAGGACGGGCCGAATTCCCGCCGCAGCGCGCGGATCGACTCGACTTCGATCTCCGGATCGAGCACGCCGCCCTTGAGCTTGATCTCGCGGAAGCCGTATTTCGCGATCATCTGCCGGCACTCGCGGACGCAGGCTTCCGGGGAGAGCACTTCGCCGTACTCGTCCTCGCGGGCGTCGCCGCCCACGCCTCCCCCGCCGCCGTGCTTATAAAAAAGGTAAGCCGAGAAGCTGACCTCGTCGCGTACGCGCCCGCCGATCACGTCGCAGGCGGGCTTGCCGACGGCCTTACCGATCAGGTCGATGCACGCGATCTCGATGGCCGCGAAGGTGCGTGCGTATTGATCGAGCGGATTCTCGCCGGGCACGAGATAGGTTTGAGTGCGGTCACCGGCGCGGGGCAGGCCGGAAACCTGCCCCACAAGGTCTCGCCACAGACCAGCGAGCTGGAACGGATCCATGCCGGTCACCCGGCCTCGCACCGCCTCCAGCCCGGCCAGCGGACCATCGCCGCCGTAAGTCTCGCTGAAGCCGCTCAGGCCGGAATCCGTCTTCAGCTCCACGATCGTGCGCAAGGCGAACGGAGCATGCAGGCCGTAAGAACTGCGCAGGGGAGGATCCGCGATCGCGATCGGGTGAAGGACGAGTTCGGTGATGCGCACGCTACTTGCGCGAGCCGCGGCGCGGATTTTTTAGCGCAGCCTGGCGCGTCTTGTTCTTCTTCCGCTTGGGCTTCGTGATCTTAAAGGTGCCGCTGCCCAGATATTCCGCCGAGTAGAGCTTGTCGTCCGCCAAAAGAATTTCTCCTGAAAGTCCGGTTGGTTTGATCCTTCATTGTAACGCGCATTATTCTGAAGAAGAGGATGGGGTCGCCACAATTACCAGCGGGAGAGGTACTGACAGCGGCCCCGGTTCCGCTCAGTCCAGACAGACGCATTCCGCACACCTTTCGCGCATTGCGCCACCGCAATTTCCGCCTGTTCATTAGCGGCCAGATCGTCTCGCTGGTCGGCACCTGGATGCAGAACGTCGCGCAGGCCTGGCTGGTCTACCGGCTCACGCACTCCGAATGGCTGCTCGGCACCACCTGGTTCTGCTCGCAAATCGCGGTCTTTGCGCTCGGCCCGCTGGGCGGACTGATCTGCGACCGCTACCCGCGGCAGAAAGTGGTGGTCCTTACCCAGACGCTCTCCATGTTCCAGGCATTCGCGCTCGCGGCGCTCACGCTCACCGGCAAAATCCAGGTGTGGCACGTCTTGGCGCTAGCTGTCGCGTTGGGTGTGATCAACGCTTTCGACATGCCGGGCCGCCAGGCGCTGGTGATTCAGATGACAAGCCAGGAGGACCTCATCAATGCCATATCGCTCAACTCGGCAGTCTTCAACGCGGCGCGAGTGATCGGGCCAGGCGTCGCGGGCCTGGTGGTGAGCGCCGTCGGAGAGGGCAGCTGCTTCCTGCTGAACGGCATCAGCTTTCTGGCTGTCATCTTCTGCCTGCTCGCCATGCGGCTGCCGAAGTTCGAGCCGCATCCGCCCGCGCCCGTGCTGCAGCACCTGGTGGATGGCTTCCGCTACGCTGCCAATCACCGCCTGGTGCGCAGCGTCCTGGCACTGATGGCCGCGGCGACCGTGGCCGGTATGCCCGCGTTCGTCTTGATGCCGTTCTTCGCGGACGACATTTTCCATCGCGGATCGAAGGGGCTTGGATACCTGATGGGCGCGATGGGAATCGGCGCGGTCACAGGCACGCTCGTGCTGGCGCGCCGCACCCGCCCGGGCGGCCTCGAACGCGTCATGGTAGTCAGCGGGCTGACCACCGGCGCCGCGTATGTCTGCTTTGCGTTTTCGCCGTCGTTCTACCTTTCGCTGGCGATTATGCCCGTGATCGGCTACAGTGTGATGCGTCAGATGGCTTCGGCGAATACCACGATCCAGACCGCGATTCCCGACCATTACCGCGGCCGCATCATGGCGCTCTACGCCATGACCGTCGTAGGGCTGGGGCCCTTCGGCAGCCTGGCGGCGGGCGGCATCGCCAGCCACTTCGGGGCGCGCATCGCGCTGGCTTGCGGCGGAATGCTGGCTATCGCGGCCAGCTCGATTTTCGCGTGGAGTCAGAGGAGGCTCAGTGCGGGCTAAACTTGCCCTATTCCTGGTCGCCGCCGCGCTTCCGGCCGCCGCCCAGTCGGACGCGCGGGCGCGTGAGGTCTGCGCGCAGATTCACCCGATCGCGCTCGAGCTCACAAAGATCTCCGGCATGCCGCTGAAGCACCCCGTGCCGTGCGATTTCATTTCCAAGGATAGGATCAATTCTTTCCTCAACCAGCGCGTGAAGGACGTCGCCAAGCCTGAGGAAATCCGTGCCGAAGAGCTGACGCTGAAGAAATTCGGTCTGGTGCCGGCGGATTTCGATCTCGCCAAGAATACCGTCGACCTGCTCACCGAGCAGGCCGCGGCCTTTTACGACTACGACAAAAAGAAGCTGTTCATCACCGACTCGACCCCCTCCGACACGCGCGAGCCGGTGCTCGCGCACGAGTTGGCGCACGCGCTTGCCGATCAGAGTTACAACCTGGCGCGCTTCATCCGCCAGGGTCGAAAGAGCGACGACGGTTCCACTGCGCGTTTGGCCGTCATGGAAGGGCAGGCCACCTGGCTGATGAGCGAGTACCTGGCGCGCAAGGTCGGGCAGAGCCTGAAGGACTCGCCCACGCTCCTCGCCATGATGAGCAGCGTCAATGATGCCGGCGGCGGACAGTATCCCATCTACGACAGCTCGCCGTTATACCTGCGCCTCACGCTGGTATTTCCCTACACCAAAGGCATGCTCTTTCAGAACGCGCTCTACCAGCGCGACGGGCAGTATGGCTTCGCTGAAGTGTTCCTGAAACCACCGGTCTCGACGCAGCAGATTATCCATCCCGAAAAGTACCTCGATGGCGTCAAGCCTTCCGATCCGGATCTGCCCGAGCCCAAGCTCCCGAAGGGCTACAAGAGCCTGGTGGGCGGAACGCTGGGCGAACTCGAACATGGCGTCATGCTGGAACAGTTCTCAGGCAAGGAAAAGGCCGAACAAATCGCCCCGCACTGGCGCGGAAGCAATTTCAATCTATTGGAGAACAAAAAGGCCGGCCGGATCGTGCTGCTGTATGCCGCCGAGTGGGATTCGGAAGATGCCGCGCGCGATTATTTCCGCGCCTACCGTGTACAGCTCGAAAAGAAGTGGAAGCAATTTCACGCCACGTCGGAGAGCCCGGACGCGATCGACGGCACGGGCGACGACGGCCGCTTCGAGTTGCGCCGCAAGGGCGCGACCGTGACCAGCGTCGAGGGCCTACCCTAGCAGTTTTTCGACGATCTTCTCCAGCGCGTCCGTTGCCGGCACCGAGCCCTGCGCGATGCGGGAGTTTCCGCCACCGCGCCCGCCGGCCTCGGTGACGGCGGCCTTCACCATCTTGCCGGCGTCCAGCCCGGCGTCCCCGGATGCGGCCAGCAGCACCGAGGGCGGCTCCTTCATCACCGCCAGAAAGACGCTCCTGGGCTGGGCCGTAAAGTTCTGCGCCACGGCCCGTAAGTCCTCCAGGTTGCCGCGCTCCAGGCGCTCGATCGCGCGCCGCACGCCATCGGCGGCAGGAGCGGTTTCGCGATAGAGCTCGCGCCCGCGATACGCGGCGAGATCCAGCTCGACCTTGCGGCGTGCCTTTTCGCCGGCCTTCGCAGCCTCCAGTTGCGCCGCGACCGTGGCTGGCGCCTCATCGAGAGACGCCGAGAAGAGCTGCGCGATCTTGGTGAGCGCTTCGAAATCGGCGCGCGCGCGGTGCACGGCGCGTCCGCCGCAGACGAACTCGACCCGCGTCGATTGACGGATCTTCTCCAGTTTGCGCAGCAGCACGAGCCCGATCTCGCCGGTGGAGCGCACGTGTGTCCCGCCGCACGCGCTGCGGTCGTAATCCGCGATCGAGACGATGCGCAACGTGCCTTCGCGATCCGACGGCTTGCGCAGCCCCTGCACCTGCCCGGCCTCTTCGAACTCGACGCTCACCGGCAGGTTGGCAAACACCAACTCGTTAGTCCGGCGCTCCGCCTCCAGGATGGTGCGGGCGTCCACTGCACCGCCCTCCAGATCGATGGTGGCGCTTTCGGCGCCCAAATGAAAGCTGACGGTGTGGAGCGCGAACCGTTCCTCGAACACGGCCGAGACCAGGTGCTGGCCGGTGTGCTGCTGCATGTGATCGAAGCGCCGCGTCCAATCGACGCTGCACTCGACCTCATCCGCCGCAACCGCACCGGCCAAACGGTGCGCCACGCGATCTTCCTCATCGGCGACCTCGACCACCGCGACGCCACCGATGGTTCCCGTATCGAACGGCTGCCCGCCCGACGTGGGGTAGAACGCGGTGCGATCGAGGTAGACGGTGCGCCCGTCGGCCGAGCGGTCCACGACGCGCGCGTGAAAATCGCGGAGGTAGGAATCGGTGTAGTAGAGGCGTTGGGTCATGAGGACACTGCCATTGTACCCGCGGGGCAGCGGGCGTCGGCGAGTTGCGCGGGTGCGCGCGAGCGGGGTAGAGTAGAGGAGTCCTGCCTCGCAAGATGCGCCCGTAGCTCAGTTGGATAGAGCGTCTGGCTACGAACCAGAAGGTCGGCAGTTCGAATCTGTCCGGGCGCACCACAAAACCCCTCCGGATGAACTAAGGGTCCGACCGGCTCAACAGCCAGAGAATTCCGTTCTCGATCAGCCTGTTCTGCGTATCGCTGGTGAAGATCTTGTCGCCGTGACCCATGTTCATATAAAGCATCTTGTACTTCGTGTTCGTCCAGACTACCGGCACGTCGGGGTCCTGGTTGGTGATCAGCCCCTTGATGCCCAGCGGGTATTGCGCGGGGTCGAGGGTCAACAGAACGTGCACGTTCCTGTCGAGGCGCGGGCTCGGCCGCCACGAGTACCACTCGTTGACCGGCGCGACGAACGTCTTCGGAATCCCGCGGGTGACGGGACTCCCGGTGTCGTCGACAATGAGCCTGGCGGGCAGCGGCGGCCAGTTGTTGACGCCGAACGCGCCGCCGCCGATGAATTGTTTGAACCACTCCCAGCGCGAATTCCGGTCGTTGTACGCGGACACGTGGAAGCCGAGCCAAGCGCCGCCGTTCTCCATGTACCGCTGGAAAGCCTGCTGCTGTGCGCCCGGAGGACTGCCGTTGAGCCAAACCACCAGCTTGTACTGCTTGAGATTCTCGTCCGCCATATCCGCCCAGTTACTCGTCGCTTCCACGCGAAAGTCGTGCCTGTCTGCGACCTCGGCAAAGAAACGCAACGCGTCCGTGGCGAAAAGCACGTGATCCGCCTCGACATTGAGGGAGAAGAAGAGCAGCACGCGCGGCTGCGGGACGGGCTGGGCGGCGGCGTGTGCCACCAGGCACAGGGCGGCGGCAGCGGCGCGTCCCCTCACTGGCCAGCCCCCCAGAAGATCGCATTTCGGAACAACTGCACGAAGTTCGGATCGTCAAACAGACCAGCGTGATGGCCCATGAAGATGTAGACGTTGCGCGCCTTGTAGTGCGGATTCGACCAGACGACCGGATGGTCGCCGTCCATCTTGATGATGGTGTTCGGCACGTAACTGGACTCATCGACAGTAGCCAGCACGTGCACGTTCGGGCGCGGCGACCTGCTCCACGTGTACCATTCTTCCTTCTCGATCACGAACGACGATGGCAGTCCTTCAGCGAGCGGACTCGCCGGGTCCTCAATCCTGACGGTCGCCCTGGCGAAATCCGGCAGGTAGTGAGTGAAGCGGATGCCGCCCAGAAATTCCGAAAACCACGGGTCCATCGGGTATCCGTCGAAATCGCCGAGCAGGCCTGCGTGGTGGAAGCCGATCCATCCGCCCTTGCCCTGCGTGATGTAGTCCACGAAAGCCTGTTTCGCGATCGGCGCCCAGCGATACGGCGGATAGTTGAGCTGGATGAAAAGCTTGTACTGCGCGAGAGAATCCGCATTGATGCGCTCGGTGCCGGTGATGTAGTCGACCGCAAAATCGTTTTCGGCAGCGAGCTTGTCCAGGTAGACCTTCGCCGCATCCACGAATCCCTGATGGTCGCCGCTCGCCCGCTCCGCCAGCGCGACCGCGCGGAATCTGGGCGCGCGCGGCCATGCGGCACTTGCTGGCGGAATGTCGATCAACGTGGCGTCGCCGCTCGTGAAGTTCGCGACGTATAGCTGGTTGGCGGCCGCATCTACCGCCATCGCGTAAGGAATGACGCCGGCCTTCACGGTGGCGAGGATGGCATTAGTCTCGCCATCGAGCACCAGCACGTTCCCGGCGGCCTGATTGGCGATGTAGATCTGGTTGGTATTGCGATTGACCGCGATCGCCGAAGGGCGCTCCGCCAGTTGTACCGTTTTGGTCACCACGCCGGTACGGCCGTCGATCACGGCCATCGTGCTCGCGGCGTAAGTGAGAACGTAAGCCCGGTTCACCGCGGGGTTCACCGCGACCGCGAAGGGGATGTCGCCGACCGTTACGTTTTTCGCGATGCCGGTGGCGCCGTCGATGATGGAGACGCTGGCGCTATCCTCGTTGACGACATAAATCTTGTCGGCGCGGCTGTCGGCAGCGATGGCCCAGGGGTGCTTGCCCGTGGGGATCGGCGTGGTGGCATAGGTGGCGCCATCGATCTCGGTGGAGTCCCGGCTGCCATAGTTCGCGGTGTAGATCCTGTTGGTGGCCGGATTCGCCGCGATGCCGCGCGGGCCCTGCCCGACGCGCACCGTGGTCGTCGCGTGGGTCGCGCCGTCGATCACCGTGACGCTGTGGCCGAAGTTGTTCGTCACGTAAATCTTGTTCGTCGTGGGATTCACCGCGAGGTTGTTGCAGTTACTGCCGGTATGTACCGTGGCAATCACCGCATTAGTCGCGCCATCGATCACCGAAACCGAGTTCTCGCCGGAGTTTGCGGTGTACACGCGGTTCGTGACGGGATTGACGGCGGCCGCTTCCGGACCGGCGCCCGCCTTGATGGTCGCAACCGCGGTGCGCGTCCTTCCATCGATGACGGTCACCGTGCTGCTGTTGTGGTTGACGACGTACGCCTGATTCGTAGTCTCGTTAACCGCGATCGCCATCGGCTGCCGGCCTGTAGGGATGTTCCGCGAGACGGGTTGCCCGAGGACGCACGCAATCGCGAACCCTGCCAGGCTTGACGTTCGCGCGATCGTCATTGCGCCGGCGCAGCCCGTTCCGGTGCGAGCATTTGCGTCGTGGAGATCCGGGCGTCGAAGGCCACATTGAACATGCAGACCATCATCTCGTCAAAGCTCTGCTGGCCCCAGATCACGGTCTTGGTCGGGTCCGGATTCTCCGGGTTGTTCTGCGAGTTGTCGAAGTGCTCGGTGCATTCGAGCTTCGTGCCCTTGGGCAGTTTCACCGGCTCGGCGAGATCGTACCAGAGCTGCCAGCGCCAGTTATAGCGCGGCACATCGAGCAGGGTCTCCGTCCTTCCGTCGGCGAAGACCACCCGATACTGGGCGGATTTCCCGCGCATGTGCATGTGCGGATGAAGGCCGAGAAGCGTCACGTCCTCTGGCATGGTCAAGGATGCGTCCACGCGAAAGTTCGGGTCGGCCGGCGGAATCTTGAACGACATGTTACCGGCCGAAAGCGTCATGGTCCGCTCGGTGGGCGGCTGTTTGGCGAGCACCAGGCCAAGCCGCGATTGGTCCGTCGCGGCCTTGCCCTCCGGCATGTAGTGGATCTCCATGACGATGTCCGAGCCCGCGGGAATCAGCTTCGCCTGCCCGGGCTTGAAGACATCGGGCGGTTGGCCGGGCGCATAACCGGTGAGCCAGTCGTTCGGTACCTCGTCTTTCAGCGCTTTTGTGCTTTCGCTCTTGGACGGAGGCGCCTCGAAGAACTCGTTCTTCGGCATGTCCTTGAAGTAGTTCGAGCCCGGAACGCGCACGTAGGCCACAATGTGATGGACCACGCTGTAGTCGGTGGGTGCGGCCTGCACCTGCTCGACCCAGGTGTCCCGAGTAAACCCGGTCGGGATAATGACGTATTGGTACTCGAGAACGCCTGTTGCGGGAACGCGGAAGGGCTTCGGGATCTGAAAGACGATGTCGGGTTTGGGAATGCTCCAGCCTGCGACAAACTCCTTCGGGGCGGGCAGGTCCTTTGGATCGCCCATGGGAGCGCCGACGTCGACCCAGCTTACGAGCGTGTCGATGTCGCTTCGCGAAAGCGAGGGATTGTTCGCGAAATGACCGTACTGCGGATCCGCGAACCAGGGCGGCATCTTCCGCTGCAGAACCGCTTCCTTGATCGCCTTGGCCCAGGGACGCGCCTGCTCATAGCTGAGGAGCGGGAATGGCGCCGCCTGGCCGGGCCGATGGCACGACTGGCAATTCTGCTGAAGCAGCGGAGCGACATCCCTGGCAAAGGTAGGGGCGGGGCCCTGCCTCGTTTGCGCGGCCAGGCCGATCGCCGCGCCGATCCCCATTACTACCCGCATCCCAGGGTGCATACGCTTCCTTGCATAAGAAGATATCATTATCCGGCGAAACAGTGACGTGACATGATGTTCGAGGAGGAGATTCGAGTGCTGCTGTCTCGTTGTCTGGTGGCCGGGATCCTGCTGGTGCCGCCGTGCGCCGCGCAGTTGCCGGACTACTACAAGACCGTCAATCGCGTGACTTGGGTAGTTGAGAACATCGACCGGGTGGGGCCGGCATGGGAGGCGATGGGGCTTTCGGAGATTCGCGAGTAGTCCGGTCTCTCCGTCGCCGAGCCCGCCGAACATCTATGCGGACTTCCTGAACAAACATCATAGCGAAGGGATCCAACACATCGGAATGCTGGTGGATGACCTGTCGAAGTCGATCGCGGCGTTGGAAAAACTCGGCTACCACGTGCATCAATCGGGCGCGTGGGGCGATGTGGGAAAGCCGGCTCGGGGCAGTATGCATACATGGATACCGACTCGGCCGGCGGAGTCAGCCTGGAGCTGGTAGGAAGTTACTAAACCCACATTGGTGGCCGCCGGCGCGTACCGGGCAAGCTCTGCTCTTCAGCGCACAGTCAACGAGACCTCCGCCGGCTTCAGTCTGTCCGCCGACGCTCAGTGGCGCCCTGCGCCTATATCCCGAAAATCCCGATGGCCGCTGCCACCAGCGTCATCAACACCGACGCCGCGAAGAGGAACGGGAAGGCGAACTTCTGGTGCTCCCGCAGCTCGATTCCCGCCAGGCCTACGATCAAGAATGTTGCGGGCGTCAGCGGGCTGACCGGAAACCCGGTTGTCATCTGGCCCAGCAGGGCGGCTTGCGCCATCTGGACCGGTGCGATTCCGAATGCGCGTCCCGCCTCGGCCAACACCGGCAGAACCCCGAAGTAGAACGAGTCGGGATCGAAAACCAGGCTCAGAGGCATGGAGAGCAGCCCGAGAACGAACGGCAGGTGACGCGCGGATCCATGCGGCGCCAACGCGACAGCAGACTTGGCCATGGCGGCAAGCATACCCGATTCCTTCAGAATTCCGGTGAACGCACCCGCCGCGAGCAGGATTCCCGCCATCAGCAGCGCTTCGCGTGCGTGAGCGTCGATCCGCTCGCGCTGCCCGCGCAGATCCGGATAATTGATTGCCAGCGCCAGCACTACGCCGACCATGAACACCGCCACCGGATCCAGGCGCCCGGCGATCATCCCCGCAATCAGCAGCACCGTCAGCAGCAGATTGATCCCGATTCGCCCCGGCCGCCGCAGCAGGCGCTCTTCTTTCGTCAGCTCGCGCTGGAGCACCGCGCCGTTTCCGGCGTAGGGCTTCGACCCGAGCCGGCGCGCCTCGCGCCTGCCCAGCCACCACGCACAGACAAGCACAAACGCCAGCCCCACCACCTGCACAGGAATCAACGGATTGAAGATGTTCGTCACCGGCAGGTTCAGGGATGCCGCCGCACGAATGGTCGGGCCGGTCCACGGAAGAAAGTTCACCCCAGCCGCCAGCGACGCCGCGCACGCCAACACGCGCCGGTCCATCCCCAGCCGGTCGTAGAGCGGCAGCATCACTGGGACCGTCACCAGGAACGTGACGGCGCCCGAACCGTCGAGGTGCACTAGCAGCGCGAGCAGCGATGTCCCCATCACAATGCGCACGGGATTGCCGCCCACGGCTCGCAAGATGCGATCGAGGATCGGGTCGAGCATCCCGGCGTCGGTCATGATCCCGAAATAAAGGATGGCGAAAATGAACATCCCCGCCACGCCGGCGACGCTCTGAATGCCCTTTACCATGAAGCTCGCGGTCTTCAATCCGAATCCGCCCGCCAGCGCGGCCGCAACCGGCACCGCGATCAGCGCGCTGAGCGGCGACATCTTCCGGCTCAGAATTGCCGCCAGCAGAACGGCGATGGTCGCGAACCCCAGCAGTGTAAGCATATCCCCTTTAGGCCGCGGGCTCGACGGATAGGATCACGCCGCGCGCCGCGAGGTCGCCGATCGACGATGCGTCCATCCCCAGCAGTTCCTGGAGCGCGCTGACGGTGTGCTCGCCCAGCAGCGGCGCCGCGGCGCCCGGCTGGCCAGGAGTTGCGGACAGTTTCACAGGGGTTCCCGTCACCCGATGAGGACCGGCGGTCGTGTGATCCAAAACCGGGAACATCTGCCTCACGGCGGATTGCGGATGCTCCACCACCTCCTGGAAATTGCGCACCAGCGATACTGGGATGCCTGCCGCCCGCAGTCTCTCGATCCACTCCGCCGCCGGCCGCTCGCGGAACACGCCATCCAGCAGCGGTTCCAGGACCGCGCGATTGCGGATTCGCGCCGCGTTGGAGTCGTAGTCGGGGTGCTTCTCCAGGTCCGGCCGCCCGATCGCCCGGCAGAACGCCGACCACAGTTTCTCGCTCCCCACCGCGATCCCGAGCGCACGGTCCTGCGCGTGAAACACGCGATAGGGCACCACGGTCGGAAACGCCGTTCCCATGGGCTTGGGCACCACGCCCGATCCGAGGTAGCTCATGTAGTTCGAGGTCATGGTCGAGACCATGCAGTCGAGCATGGAGACATCGATGTACTGCCCTTCGCCGGTCGCGTCCCGGGTCCGCAGCGCCAACAGGATCCCGATCGCGGCAAACAGGCCCGCAGTCACATCGGTCACGCCATAGCCGCAGCGCACCGACTCGCCCTCCTCCGTGCCGGTGATACTCAGCAACCCGCTCGAGCTCTGCACCACCAGGTCCATAGCCGCTTCGTCTCGCGATGGGCCGTTCTGCCCGTACCCCGAGATCGAACAATAGACCAGCCGCGGATTCCGTGCGTGCAGGTCCTTGTAGCCTAACCCGAGGCGATCCATCGCGCCCGGGCGGAAGTTCTCGATCAGTACGTCCATGCGGTCCGCCAGCCTCAGGCAAAGCTCGATCCCCTCGGCTTGCTTCACGTCGATCGAGATGCCGCGCTTGCCGCGGTTCAGCCCCAGAAAGACGCTCGATATTCCGCCTGCGAACGGCGGGCCCCAGCCGCGCCCCATGTCGCCGCCGCGGGCCTCCAGTTTGTACACTTCGGCGCCGTAGTCCGACAACAGCAGCGTGCTGTACGGTCCGGCCAGCGCGTGCGAAAAATCAAGCACGCGGATGCCATCCAGAGGACGGTTCGTCAACGCAGCACCTCGCTCGCCTCGGCTTCGCGGACCACGCGCGTGTTCGCGAGCGGCACCGCAACCCATGCCAGCAGTCTCACATGCACAATCTTTCTATCTTAGTTCCGCACCGCCCCTGCAAGCCGGATATGATTGGTGGGTAGGATCCGTGCTCGCAATCGCGGTGCAACGCGCCGCGGCCGTCTCGGTTTTGCTTGCGGCTGCCACTGCCTTCGCTCAAGGCTCCTCCAACGACGATCACCCCCTCGATCCCTATACGCCGAGTTGGCTCAGGTTCGGCGGCCAGGTGCGCGGCCGTTTGGAATTGCCCCAGGGCTCGGACGCTCTGACCGGCTCCGCGGACTGCTACCTGCTCACGCGTCTTCGACTGAACGTCACTGTCCGGCCCTTGAAGTGGCTCACCATGTTCGCCGAGACCCAGGACACGCGCGCTCTCGGCTACGGAGGCACGCCGCCCGCCACCATGCAGGATCCGCTGGATCTGCGCGCGGCCTATCTCGAATTGAATTCGGGCGGCGACCGCGGCATCATGGTGCGGGCCGGACGCCAGGAGATGGCTTTCGGCAATTCGCGCGTGATCTCGATCGGCCCGTGGAGCAATACTTCCAAGTCGTTCGACGTGGTCCGGACGGCGCTGTTCCGTCCCGGTTTTCGTTTCGAGTTGATCGCAGGTTCCTTCGTGCTGGTCGACGGCACCCGGTTCGACCGGCACAAACCCGGGGAGCACTTCTACACGTCTTACAACACCTTCAGCAGGCTGGTCCCGCACAGCCAGGTGGAGCCGTACTTCATCGCCAAGACCGTGAAAGGCGTCACCGGCGAGCTGGGTTCGCGCGGAAACGCCGTGGTGTATACCGGAGGATTGCGATGGGCCGGCACGTTCGCAACACGCTTCGATTACAGCGTGGAAATGCTGCGCCAGTGGGGCTCCTGGGCCGCCGACCGCATCCGCGCCGATGCCGGCACCTACACCTTCGGATGGACCTTCAACGATTCGCCGCACAAACCGCGTCTCAGCGCGGAATACAGCTTCGGCTCCGGCGACGGCAACCCAGCCGATGGAGTGCGCGGCGCACTCGACCTGCTCTACGGCAACAACCAGCCGTTCTTCAGCTACACCGGGATGTTCTCCTGGCGCAACCTTCGTACCCTGCGCGCGGGCGTCGATTTCAACGCACGCAAGAACGTGAAAGTGGTCCTCGATTACCGCGACTTCTACCTGGCCACGGTCGCCGACGCGTGGTACAACGCCGCCGGGAACCGGATCGTACTCGATCGCGCGGCCACCAACCGGCACGTGGGCGCCGGCCCCGACACCCAGCTTGTCTGGACCGCCGGGCGATACGGGCAAGTCACTGTAGGCATTGCGGGCGTGTTCGCGGGAGCCTACATGCGCCAGTCGGTCAAGGGCAGCGGGTACCTTTACCCGTACCTAGGCTGGGGACGGAAATTCTGATCGTCCTCGTTCCCGCGCGCAATCTGGCTCTAATATAGGAATCATTCGCCTATGAGCCAGGAAATCGCCTTTGAAATGGCGGTCGGAAATGTCCGCTTCGGCGCGGGAGTGACCAGAGAGGCCGGCATGGACCTGGCGGATCTCGGCATCCGCAACGCGCTGGTGCTCACCGATCTCGTGTTGAAGCGCCTGCCGCCGGTCCAAACTGTCCTCGAATCGCTCGACACCCATGGCCTCTCGCACCGCTTGTACGACCGGGTCCGCGTCGAGCCCACCGATGAATCGCTTCTGGATGCCATTGCCTTCGCTCGCCAGGCGCCGTTCGAAGCCATCGTCGCGGTGGGCGGCGGATCGACCATCGATACGGCCAAGGCAGTGAATCTCTACACGACCTACCCTCCCGCCGATTTCCTGGACTACGTCAACCCGCCGATCGGCAAGGGCCTGCCCGTGCCCGGGCCTCTGAAGCCGCTGATCGCGATCCCGACCACGGCCGGAACCGGAAGTGAGACCACCGGGGTCAGCATCTTCGACCTGAGTAAGCTGCACGCCAAGACGGGGATTGCAAACCGCCGCCTCAAGCCCACGCTCGGACTTCTGGATCCCGACAACACCCGCACCATGCCGCCGCAAGTGGCCGCCTCCACCGGATTGGACATCCTGAGCCACGCCGTCGAATCCTACACCGCGATTCCCTTCACGCAACGGCCACTTCCCGAGCGCCCCCTTCTACGCCCGGCCTACCAGGGATCGAATCCCATCAGCGACATCTGGTCTCTCCAGGCCCTAAACATGGTCTCGCGCTTCCTGGTGCGCGCGGTTGAAGACCCTTCCGACGACGAAGCGCGCTCCAAGATGCTGCTGGCCGCGTGCTACGCCGGAGTCGGCTTCGGAAATGCCGGCGTGCATCTGCCGCATGGCATGTCGTACCCGGTCTCGGGGCGGGTCAGGAGTTACCTCACGCCCGGCTACCCCACCGATCATCCACTTGTGCCGCACGGCTTTTCGGTGATTCTGAACGCGCCCTCGGTGTTCCGCTACACCGCGCAGGCATCGCCGGATCGCCACCTGGAGGCTGCCGAAGCTCTCGGCGCCGATATCTCGCGTCGGCGGCGCGAAGACGCCGGAGACATCCTCGCGGACCGCATTGTCTGGTTCATGCAGCGTCTGAAGGTTCCGGGCGGGCTTCGCGAGATTGGCTACACTTCGCAGGATATACCGGCGCTGGTCGAAGGGACGCTCCCGCAGCACCGGGTGACCAAGCTCTCGCCCCGGCCCGCCGGCCCCGAGGAATTGGCGAGGCTCTTCGAAAATGCCATGACCGCCGAATAAAGTAGTTGTTGGGTGCTTCTCAACGCCGAAAGGAGGCTGCCATGATGCAGCGGCGAAGTTTTCTGAAGTCGGTCCTGCCGGTGAGTCTCGTGCCGCAGTTGCGCTCCGCGCCTCGCGTCAAAATCACCGACATGCGGATCGTGAATCTGAAGAGCGTCCGCGAAACCGGGAAGATGGAAGCGGCATGGAATCCGGGAACCGTGACCACGCACCGGATTGGCGGGGGCTCGATCATCGAGATCCACACCGATCAGGGACTCTCGGGTATCGGCCCGGCGATCGACAGCGGCGCGCTGGAGACGGCCAAAGCACAGCTCGTGGGCAAGGACCCGTTCGCCATCGAGCAACTTGCCGGTCCGCTGCGTTACTACGTCGGCCAGAGCTCGCGCAACGTTGCGAGCCTGGAAATCGCGCTCTGGGACCTCATCGGCAAAGCTGCCGGCCAGCCGCTCTACAAACTCTGGGGCGCGGCCAAGGACCGCGTGCCGGCCTATGCCAGCATGATCCAGCTTTCCACTCCGGACGAACGGGTCCGGATGGCAGGGCAGCTCAAGGCGCAGGGCTGGAAGGCGATCAAGCTCCGCGCGCATTACCAGACGTTGAAGGAAGACGTCCGCCTGGTGGAAGCGGTGCGCAAAGCCGTGGGCGACGACATGGAGATCATGGTGGACGCCAACCAGGCGCAGTCGTTCGGAACCTGGCAGCCGGGCGTAGTGTGGGATTTTCGCCGCGCGCTGGAGACCGCTCGAGAACTGGAACGGCTGAATTGCATGTGGCTGGAAGAGCCGCGGCTGCGCTATGCCTTCGACGAGCTGGCGGAGTTGAACCGCCTGGTGGCCATTCCCATCGCGGGCGGCGAGAACAATCGCGGCGTGCACGAATACCGCTGGATGCTCGAACAGAATGTCTTTGACATCCTACAGCCAGATGTCATGGTGGCCGACGGCGTCACGGGCTTCCGGGAGATCGCGGCCCTGGCCCAGGCGCACAACAAGCGGCTGATTCCGCATCACGGCGGAGGCAATCTCGGCACCATCGCCCAGTTGCACGCCATCGCCTCCTGGCCGCACGCGCCCTGGATCGAGCTCCTGCACGATCCGCCCATCGCCGCGTATACCAACGGGTTCGCGATCATGGAGAACCCGCCGCTGGTGGATCGGGAAGGCTATTTGAACCTGCCGCAGGGCCCGGGCCTGGGCGTGTCGATCAACAAAGACCTGATCGCTGCGTAGGACGGCCGCGCTCAGTAGCCCTTCTCTTTATCCACCACGTTCAATAGCGGCTCGCCCGCGGCGAATCGCTTGAGGTTCTCGATGTACAAGGCCTCGTAGCGCGCATTCTCGCCATCCGAACGCCCGGCGATGTGCGGCGTGATCAGGACGTTGGGGAATTTCCAGAGCGGATGGCCCTTGGGCAGCGGCTCGGGGTCAGTGACATCCAGGCCCGCGCCCGCCAGCCGCTTGCTGTCGAGCGCTTTCACCAGGGCGTCGGTATCGTAGATGCCGCCGCGCGATACCGCGATGAAATACGAATTCGGCTTCATCAGCTCGAATTCGCGCGGTCCCATCATCTTGCGGCTCCGCGGGGTGAGCGGAGCCGAAATGAAGACCACGTCGGCCTCGGGCAGCACGGAATCCAGGCGGTCGGGAGCCACGGTGCGCGCGAGATAGGTGTTGTACGGGAAGTCCTTGGGGTCGACGCCGATGACCGTCATGCCGGAGGCGTGCAGGCGCAGCGCGATCTGCGTGCCGATGCCGCCGACGCCCATGATCACGGCGGTCTTGCCGCGCAGCTCGATGGGGTGATAGTTCCTCTGGTTCCATTCCTCGCTGCCGCCGCGGGCCGCGATCGCGATGCCCCGGGTGAGCGCCAGCAGCAGGCCGAGCGCATGGTCGGCAATCTCGGGACCTTGCAGGATCTTGTTGTTGGTCAGGACGATCTTGCTCTGCGCGAATCCCGGTAGGAACGTGAAGTTCTCCACGCCCGCGCTTTCCGACTGGATCCACTTCAGCTTGGGGGCGCCGCCGAGCAGCTTGAGATCGAACGGGCCGATCACGCCGTCGGCATCCGCCAGTTGGGCCGCCAACTTGGAGCGGTCGCCTTCGATCAGAGTGATGTTGGGAACGGCGGCCTGCATGCGCAGGTAGCACTCGTGCCCGAGACGCGAGAGATACAGAACCTTCAAATTCTGTGCGGCCAGTCCAGAAACGAGGAACAGCCCGCCGAATGCCAGCGAAAGAAGCTTGCGGTACATGGTTCTTCCGGCTGAGAGTATAACAGGCGGTTCCGAAGAGCTGAAGCGCGCACGAACCGCGTTTCAGGCCCTCACGCACTCCGGCACCGCTTTTTTCAGGCACTGGATGAGCAGGACGAGGGCGCGATCGTGAACGTTGGCGCAAGGCGCATCGCAGGCCTCCAGGTCTTGCAGGGAACGGCAGTGTCCGCGGCATTCGGCGGTGCCGAACAGCACCGGCAGCGGCGCGCCCGAATCGGGTTCGGGCAGGAGGTGGCGCAGACGCCGGGCCAGAACCGAGATCGAGCTGCCGCAACTGTGCTCGAAGACGATCAGATTGGAGCCGGGATGCGTGGCCAGGGATTGCAGGCCCAGCAGGCGCACCTCCGGATCCTGGGCAAATCCGTCCCACGTCGCCCAGACGCGCCTGCACGATCCGCAGACCTTGAAGGGGCCGGTTGCGGACTCCATGGTCTGATTATAGAAATTCCGGGAGCGGCCGGGGCGCCGGAAGTTACAATTCTTAACGTGAATGACGCGGAGTCGCGGGTGGGCGCCGGCCCACCGGAACTAAAGATCTCCCCGGCGGAGGAGGCAGACCTTCCCTGGTGCGCTGGCGTCATGGCTTCCACCGACCCCTGGATCGCGCCGGGCCGCGGCTACGATGCCTGCCTGGCGCGCGTCCGGCGCAGCGAGTTCGAGGTGTTTGTGGCGCGCAGAGACGGTTCCCTGGCGGGGTTCGTGGTCCTCCCACGCTCAGCTACACGCTGCAAGGCTACGTCGGCTACATTTTCGTTTTCTGGTTCTACCTGTACGTGGTGGATGTCCGCCACTTCGATCTGCTCCGCGGCGCGCTCTTCGGAGCCCTGCCCTGGCTGCTCTCGATTGTTTCGATTCCGCTCGGCGGCGCGCGCTACGACCGCCTGGGCGCGCGGCGAAACCTAGTGCCGATTGCCGGGCTCGCCGGATCCGGGCTGCTCATCGCCGCCGGCGCAAACACCGGCAATGCGTGGCTTGCGGCGGTCTGCCTAGCCCTGGCCACCGCGCTGGTGCTCAGCGTCGAAGGGCCGTTCTGGGCCACCATGACCCGGATCGCCGGCGAGCGCGCCGGAACCGCCGGCGGCGTCATGAACATGGGCAGCAATCTCGGCGGGTTCGTTTCGCCCGCGCTGACTCCGATCCTCGCGCAATGGATGGGATGGGACGCCGCCCTGATGGTGTCCGCCGCCGCGGCTGTCGTAGCTGCCCTGTTGTGGCTTGGGGTTGACGAGGCTGGGGCGAGTTCAACCTAGCCGGCCTCGGTCGTTTCCTCCACCGCCTCCACGATTCGATCGTCCCAGGTCGGCGCAATCCGGTGGCCCGGGGGGACCACCAGGAATTCCGCCGGGCTCCAGTCGCCATCCACCAGGCGCCGCAGCCACGACAGGTCGCCCGCGATCTTCTCGACCTCCCAGCCGCGTTCGGCGGCCTCCGCGCGGGTGCTTTTCTCGAACCGGTCGTCCGGCTCGATGCCCATCTCGATGTACGTGAATTTGTGATACGTCTGCCGGTATCGGTTCAGCTCTTCGTACAGGTACCGTGCGTTCTCCTCCCCGTACTTCGCGATGAGCTCCGCCATGTCCATCCCGTAACCGGTGAGCTGGCTGGCGGTGACGCCGCGCTCGACCCAGCCGCTGCTCTTAAAATACACGCCGCGGTTGCTCTCGAAGTACCGCCGATAGCGATCCTGCCCGCCCATTAACAGCGCGATGCAATCGTGGGCGCGCGGCACCACCAGCGGGATGGACCGCGCGCGAAGCCCCGCGAGGCCGTTGCCGCACAGGGCGTACGACATCGCAATCGCCTCGTAGTTCGCCATCGACGCGCGGTCGACCTGCTGCTGCAGGCGTTCGCACATGTCGGCGCTCTTCAGGTCGTGAAGGCCCTTTGGAAGGAACGCCAGATCCACCTGGTTGCGGGACCGCGCCGCGAGATGGCAGATCTCGCGGAACATCACCTCGCAACTGATCACCTGGATCCGCACGGCGCAGACCTACGGCGCCAGAACCCGACGGGCCAGCGCGACCGCCACGGCGGCGTTCTCGCCGCTACCGTCCGCCCCGATCTTGCGCGCGAACTCGGCGCTTACCGGTGCGCCGCCCACCAGCACCTTAACCGACTGCCGCACACCCGCGCGATCCAGCGCTTCGATCGTTTCCTTCATCGCCGGCATGGTGACCGTCAGGAGCGCCGAGAGGCACACGAGCTGTGGACGGTGCTGCCTGACCGCATCGACGAACGTCTCGGGCGCGACGTCCGCTCCCAGGTCGATCACCTCGAACCCGCCGCCTTCGAGCATCGCGCCGACGATGTTCTTTCCGATATCGTGGAGATCGCCCTTCACCGTGCCGATCACCACCCTGCCGGCGGAAGCGGCACCGGCCGCCGCCAGCAGCGGGCGCAGCAGCTCGAGCGCACCTTTCATGGCACGCGCGGAAAGCAGCAGTTCGGGCACGAAGAATTCCTCGCATTCGAAGCGCCGTCCCACTTCGTCCATAGCTGGCACCATGTAGCGGCTCACCAGTTCCATCGCGTCGATTTGGGCCGCGATAGCTTCCTTCGTCACCGCGATCGCGGTCTTGTGGTCGCCGGTGAGAATGGCGTCGTGAAGAAGGGTCGGATCACACATGCGCTGTCGCCCCATTGAATTCCCGCACCGCCTCGATCATGGCCACGATGTTCTGGGTCGGCGTCTCGGCCTGTACGTTGTGAATGGTGTTGAACACGTACCCTCCTCCGCGTGAAAACGTGCGGCATCGCTCGATCACCTGCTTCCGTACCTCGGCAGGCGTGCCGAACGGAAGTACCTTCTGGGTATCCACGCCGCCGCCCCAGAATGTGACCTGCTCCCCGTAGGCGGCCTTCAGGTGTTCCGCATCCATATTGGCCGCGGAACACTGCACCGGATTGAGAATGTCGAAACCCGCTTCGATGAAACTCGGGATGAACCGGTCCACCGAGCCGCACGAGTGTTTGAATGTCTTCCACGGGGTGTGAGCGTGAATCCAGTCGTTGACCCGGCGATAGTACGGGAACCAGAGATCGCGGAAGGTCGCCACGGAACAAAACGTGCCCGTCTGGGTGCCGAAGTCGGTGCCGCAAATGTATACGATGTCCACCAGGTGCCCCAGGGCGGCATGGATGCGGGCCAGGTTCCCCAGCGCGATCTCACACTGGCGCGAGAAGACGGTGTGGATGTACTCGCGGCGGCTGCTGGTGGACATGTACCACTCGGTGATGTCGCGGATGCCTTTCGGGTGCTTGAGGAACGTCGCCGGCACGAGCGCGATATCTCCGAAAGAAGTTCCTCCAAATGATCCGGTCACCGCGCGTCCGCTGGAGGCAGCTTCCTCCGCGGCGTTCGTCAACCAGGCGATCTCGTCCTCGGAGATCGGCTGGAACTCTTCCATGTTGTCCTCCGGATTCAGCTTCTCTTCGTCGATCGGCTCCTGCCGGATGATGGCGTCGAAGAAGTAGCCGATGGCCGGCATGCGCCCGCTGGCGGGCGCCGAGAGGTCGCCCTCGGGATAGATGAGCGTGTCGCCGTTGGGTTCGGTAGTGGTGTTGAACCCTCCCGGCACAAGCACCTCGAGGCCCTGGTGGGTACGCCACGGTTTCCAGCCGCCAACCGGAAACCCGAACTTGGTGTTGCGGCGGAACAGGCCATCTACATCCAGTCCGAGCGCCTGCTTGAGGTCCTCCTCGATCAGGCCGAGCATCTGGCACGGCTCGTGCACCTTGACGGGCCGGCGCTCCAGGCCCAACTGATCGCGCAGCGCGGCAACGCAACTGGCGTGGATGCCGGTGACCGAAGTGCTCCCGAAGTCGATCGGCACACGGTCCGGCGCGCGGCGGTTGACGGCCGCCATGACGCTCTGCTTGCTTGTCACGGCCTACCGACCAGCAGTGTAACAGATGGCTACAGAAACAGGACCTGGGCCGGTGTGCCCACGGCCGTGTATTCGCCCGTGAACGTCAGCGCGCCGGTCTGCCGGTTCACCCGGAGGCACACGACAGCGTCGCCGCGCTGGTTGCAGGAATACAAGTAGCGGCCGCTGGGGTCGATCGTGAAGCTGCGCGGATAGTCCCCTCGCGTCCACTCCTCGCCGGCCAGCGTCAAGGTGCCTGCCGGCGCCACGGAGAACCACGCGATGCTGTCGTGCAGGCGATTCGCGGCGTACACAAAGCGTGCCTCCGGCGAGATGGCGATCTCGGAGGTGAAGTTGGTTCCGGCAAACTGCTTGGGCAGTGTCGAGAGCGTCTGTTTCGCCGTCAGCGTGCCGGTCCGGCCGTCGTAATCGAAGACCCCGATCGTCGAGGCCTCTTCCTGCAGGCAGTAGAGCCATCGGCCGTTCGGGTGGAACGTGAAATGGCGCGGTCCGTCGCCCGAAGGCAACTTCACCGCGGGAGTCTGGTTCGGCCGCAGGACGCCGTGCTCGCTGTCGAACTCCCAGATCAGGATCTGGTCGAGCCCCAGGTCGGTTGACAGCACGAAGCGCCCCGACGGGTCAGCCTGGATCATGTGGGCGTGAGGCCGCTCGTGGCCGCTGATCGCGAAACTTCCGGGCGGCGCGCTGGCCGCGTGAACCGATCCGGCCGTGCCGCCATCGCTCCTCACGTCCGTGGGAGCGCCCAAGTCCCCGTTGGCCAGGATGGGAAGCACCGCCACCGTGCCGCCGGCGTAATTCGCCGTGAAGGCATACTTGCCCGACGGGTGAATGCTCAAGTAGCACGGACCGGCTCCGCCGGAAGCCTCCGTGTTCAACAGCGTCAGCCGCCCCGTGGAGCGCTCGATACGGTAGGCGCTCGCCGAACCCGAACGGGCTCCCTTGTAGGTTGCCGTCTCGTTCGCCGAATAGAGATGGGTGCGCGCGGGGTCGAGCGCCAGCCAGGAAGGGTTGTCGGGGTTCTGAAATACTTCGCGGGGCGAGAGCCGGCCGCTCTCGGGATTCATTTCGTAGAGGCAAATGCCTGCGCCGTTCCCCCTGCTGCCTTCCGGCCCTTGTGGCGAGCTGTACGTTGCTATGTACACCAACGGTGCCCGCTGTGCCTGCGCCGCCAGACCTGATGCTCCGGCCAGCATCGTGGCCCCCTTCAGGAACGTGCGGCGTGTAGATCGCAACTGCATGACTCAAGATTACCCCGGCCGCTCACGCCAGTTCGAACAGCAGTTGCCCGGTGCTCACCGCTTCCCCGCGTGACACCCGGATCGTCTTGAGCACCCCATCCACCACGGGGCCGATCTGGATTTCCATCTTCATGGCCTCGATCACCAGCACGGGCTCGTTTTTCCGGAGCGCCTGGCCCGGCACCGCCAGCACCGCCACCACCCGTCCGGCGATCGGCGAGCGACAGAAGGTATCCTCCAGCAGTTTCAAGTGCGGCCGGGGCCGTGTCACGCTCTCGGGGACGTCGACTCCACCTGGCCTCACATCGTGAGCGAAGCTGTGATCGTCGTCCACGAACTCGACGGTCACCTCGTAGCTCTTCTTTTCGATTTCAATCCTGAGTTTCATCGATTGCCGGCCTTCTTGTTGGAATGCCGCCCCATCCAGCGGCTCCAGAATGTCCGGATGCCGGTGTGCAGCGCGCCGGCGCGCTTCCGGAACGGCGTCCCCGCGGGAACCTCCACCATCCCGCGGATCACCGCTTTCTCGCCTAAGATGGCCTTCACGGCCGCCGTTGCGATCGCCTGGTGAACTGCCGGGATGCCCTTGCCGCTCCTCATAACGGAATCAGCCCGTGCTTTTTCTGCGGGCGCCACTCCCGCTTGCTGGAGAGCGTCTCCAGCGCCTCGGCCACGTACTCGCGCGTCCGCGCCGGCTCGATAATGTCGTCTACCAGTCGGTGCCCGGCGGCGATATATGGCGTATAGAACGTCTCGCGGTATTCGCGGATCAATTCCTGCCGCTTCGCTGTGGCGTCCTCCGCCTTGGCCAGCTCCTTTTGAAAGACAATTTCCACCGCCGCTTCCGCCCCCATCACGGCGATCTCCGCCGACGGCCACGCCAGGGTGCAGTCCGCCCCCAGGTCTTTGGCGCACATCGCGATGTAGCCCCCACCATACGCCTTGCGCAGGATCACGGTGATTTTGGGCACGATAGCGGCGGAGTACGCGAACAGCAGTTTCGCCCCATGCCGGATGATCCCGCCGTATTCCTGCTCCACTCCCGGCAGAAATCCCGGAATGTCGACGAACGTCAGTAGAGGAATATTGAACGCGTTGCAGAAGCGCACGAACCCCGCGCCCTTGTCGGACGCGTCGATGTCCAGCGCCCCGGCAAGCACCATCGGCTGGTTGGCGACGATCCCCACCGTGGCCCCGCGAATCCGTCCGAACCCCACCACCAGGTTGCGCGCGAATTCGGCATGCACTTCCAGGAAATCGTGGCGGTCCACAAGCAGCGAAATCACGTCTCGCACGTCGTAACCTGTCTTGGCCTCCGCCGGAACCACGTCGTTGAGGCGCGGCTCGTACATGCGGCTCTCGTCCGGTTCCCCGCGGGGCGGATCCTCCTGGTTGTTGGACGGTAGAAACGAGAGCAGCCGCTTGCAGATCTCGGCAGCCTCCACGTCGTTTTCGGCCACGAAGTGCACGACGCCCGATTTGTTCATCTGCGCGCGCACGCCGCCCAGTTCCTGCGCCGTCACGATCTCCCCGGTCACCTGCTTGATCACCGTGGGCCCGGTGATGAAGATCAGGCCCTCGCGGGTCTGGATGATGAAATCGGTCAGCGCCGGGCTGTAGGCTGCCCCTCCCGCGCAGGGGCCGCAAATCAGCGAGACCTGCGGCACCAGCCCCGAGAGCATCACGTTCTGGTGAAAAATGCGCGCATAGCCGGCCAAGCTGGCCACGCCTTCCTGCACGCGAGCGCCGCCCGAATCGTTGATGAAGATGAACGGCGTGCCGGTCTTCATCGCAGCTTTCATGGTATCGGCGATCTTGTTGGCATGGACCTCTCCCGCCGACCCGCCGGCTACCGTGAAATCCTGGCTCGCCAGGTGGACAGGCCTGCCCCAGACCCGCCCGCGCCCTGTGACCACGCCGTCGGCGGGCAGTTCCTTCTCGCCCATGCCGAAGAACTTTCCCGTGTGTATCGCGAACAGTCCCGCCTCCTGGAAGGAGTCCCGGTCCAGCAGGAGGGTCACGCGCTCGCGCGCGGTCAGTTTTCCATTCTTGTGTTGATTGGCGACGCGTTCCGGCCCGCCGCCCAGTTGCAGCCGCTCCCGCTCGCGCCCCAGTTCGGCAGTTTTGTCGCTGGTCATTCGATCTTCGCCTCAGATGATTAAATACCATTTTATCTGAATATCTGAACCGATTTTTGCGTTACCATGAACCGGAGTCTCAGATATGGCCCAGCGCGTTTCCAGACGTCATTTCTTCTTCGGTTCCCTGCTGGCGGGAGCGGTGCCCACCGCCGGGTTCGGCAGCGCAGGTTCGCTAAAGCATCTCGGCTACAAATCCCCCAATGAAAAACTGAACATTGCAGCGGTCGGCGCCGGCGGCAAGGGCGTCAGCGACATTGCCGGATGCAGCGGCGAGAACATCGTCGCCATGGCGGATCCCGACGACCTGCGCGCCGCCAAGACGTTCAGCGCCTATCCCAAGGTGCCGAAGTACAAGGATTTTCGCCGCCTCTTCGACAAGGAGGGCAAGAATTTCGATGCCGTCCTGGTCTCTTGCCCCGACCACATGCACGGCACCGTCGCCATGTGGGCCATCGAGCGCGGCAAACACGTCTACTGCCAGAAACCTCTGACGCGGACCGTGTGGGAAGCGCAGCAGTTGACCCTGGCGGCCGCGAAATACGGCGTCGCCACGCAAATGGGGAACCAGGGCTATTCCCAGGTGGGCGCGCGCGAGTGCTGCGAAATTATCTGGAACGGTGACATCGGCAAGGTGGGCGAGGTCCACGCCTGGACCAACCGCCCCGACCCGTATTGGCCGCAAGGCCCCGATGTCGTGCCCACCGAAGGCACCGTGCCGGCGACGCTCGACTGGGAGGCCTGGCTGGGCGATGCCGAACCCCGCCCCTATAGCAAGGCCTACGTGCCGCACAACTGGCGCGCCTTCCCCGATTTCGGCTGCGGCGCCAT
>DATJYW010000099.1:0-30434 GCA_035499435.1 Candidatus Acidiferrales bacterium
TAAGAGCCGCCGCCGCGAACATTCAGAAACCAGTGCATCCCCATTTTGCGTCCCAGGGAGGCACTGCCGCTCGTGGTGTAACCACTTTGAAATTGGTTCACGCTGCGCATCTCTTCGATACTCAGCCCCAGGTCGGTACGCGGTGACAGGGCGTATGACAACCCCATGCCTGCCCTCGCGCCCAAGCTCGTTGGCATAACGTAGTTGGTCGGCTGGGGATTCTGACCATTGTCCCGGTTTTCACCCCCGGCCGAGAACCCACCGAAATGAAAACTCAATCTCGAAGAATGTACATACTCCACTTCCGCTTGCACGGAATAACTCAAGACCCGGTTTCCAAGCAGGGTGGCCCGCACCGGAGATTCCAAAACCGGCGCCCCGGTGAGCATCGATGCCGCCTGCGCATCGCTGAACCGGCCAACCGAGAAGGCTGCCGCAAGATCGTCAAACGTCGTCGGCAATTGCGTGATCACGCCAAGCGACGTTGGTTGATTGAGGAACTGGGCCAGTGTCATGTCCTGGCCCGACCCGGAAATGTTCAGCGTCCACTTGGTACTCAACTGCCGCGAGAAGTTGAGCAAAAGGCTCTGGTTGAAGCCATTGGTGTCCGAGTATTGCACCATGCCGTTATACCCGCCTGAGTACAACAGCGAAAAGCCGGTGCGTGCTCCGTGACGCTGCCAGCCCACGGTGGCCTGCGCTCCGTAGTTCACATCGGGGCCCAGAGTTCCGGCTCCCGGAACACCGGAGGCGATGGACCCGCCGGTCAGCGGATAAGCCGAGCTCTGGTATCCCGAGTAGATCGAAACCCCATAAAGATGGACGCCCCCAATGGTTCCGCTCTTGAAGTTCACCTGGTCGGTCAAGGACTGGCCGAAGATGTTTTGGGGAGCCGCGACCCCAAGCGCAATTACAGCCCAACCGAACGCTTTGTACATCCTAGTCTCCACAGCCCGTTTCCGGCTCTTCTTTCGCCACGCCGGCCGCGATCGAGCTTCGCAGGTTGCAGTTCTTCATCTTGTACATCAACGATCGATAGCTGATGTTCAGAGCTTCCGCGGTGCGGCGGCGATTCCACCGGTGCTGCTCCAAAGCTTCTCGGATAAGATCGGACTCCAACTGTTTCGCGGCCCGGCGGACTCTTTCACGAAGAGAAGGACCGCCGGCTTCCGGCCCGTCATTCCTCTGGGTTACACTGTTCGTCAAACTCGACATCGCGCCTTCCATCTCTGACCGCACCTGATACGCAATTTCCCGACCAAGCCAAATTCTTAAAACAACGTGCTCCAGGGACTTCGGATTGAACCTTTCTTTGCACAATTTGCGAAAGTTTGTCGCACAGTGCCAACGCCCGATCCGAACCTTTTCTATTGAATCGGCTCAGTCATTGGTTCTACACTTGCTGAGAATCACTCCTTCGCATGGGAATTGCTGCCTCTGTCGGCACTAAGAGCGCCAAAGTAGAATCCAAAATCGATCCTGTCTATTGGATCGGCGCCGCCGCCATGATAGGCCTGATCGCGGCATTGTATATCGCCATCATGGCCGACCTGGCGGTCGAATGGTGGACTGTAGATGCCTCGTCTTACGGCATGCTCGTGGTGCCTATCACGTTGTATATCATCTACTTGCGACGACACTTGGTGCTCGCTGCCCCGGCCATGCCGGACGCCCGCGGACTGTGGCTGACCAGCTTCGCCTGCCTCATCCTGCTGGGCGGCAAATTATCAGCTGAATTCTTCCTGGCCCGAATTTCTTTGGTGGTCCTCCTGGCTGGGTTGGTTTGGACCTTTTGGGGATTTGCGCGATTCAAAACCCTGACGTTCCCTTTCATTCTGTTGGGAACCATGGTGCCGTTGCCGGGCATTGTGTACAACACCATGGCCGCGCCGCTCCAACTCTTCGCTTCCGGCGTCGCCACGAGCCTCGCACAGTCGCTCGGCGTATCGATTTATCGCGACGGCAACATCATTCATTTAGCCACTGTTTCTTTGGGAGTCGCCGAAGCCTGCAGCGGGCTAAACTCTCTGTCGGCACTGGTGGTCGCGTCCCTGCTCCTGGGATTTCTGGAGAACGCCACGATTTTAGGCCGCGTTCTTTTATTCCTGATTTCGGTGCCGCTGGCCATCGCTGTGAACGTCCTGCGGGTGACGGGAACTGCCGTCCTGGCCGATTACCACCTGGAATTTGCTATGGGGTTTTACCACATGTTGTCCGGGTGGCTGGTTTTCGTGCTCGGGTTCGGATTGCTTTGGCTGATTGGAAAGGTTATCGTCCGTTACACTCGCACAGCCCGGTGAATATCGTATGCGCACCGTGTTTTCCCTCCATTTCATCGGCACTTTCCTGTTGCTCGCAGCCACGCTGACCGTTTCCCAAATGGCGGCGCATCGCAAGTCCGAGCTCCTGGCCCAACCGCTCAGCGGAATCGACCGCCAGATCTCCGGCTTCACCGGAACCGACAACCCTCCCCTGGACGAGCACACTCTCGATGCCCTCCAGCCGACGAGTTACCTGGTGCGGACCTACAGCAAGCCGGGGTTGCAGGCGGATCTCTTCATTGCGTTTTATGCGCAGCAGCGCGCCGGCGAGAGCATGCATTCCCCCAAACACTGCCTGCCCGGCTCCGGCTGGGAAATCTGGAATTACGGAACCATCGACCTTCCCGTAAACGGGACCTCGTTCCGAGTGAACAACTACTCCATAAGCCGCGAGGGCGAGCGGAGGCTCGTCCTCTACTGGTATCAGTCGAAGAAACGGATCATCGCCAGCGAGTACCTGGGCAAGGTCCTCCTGGCCCGCGACACGCTTCTGCAAAACAGCACAGCCGCATCGATCGTGCGCATCATCGTGGCCGACCGGCCGGGCGTGCTGGATGAGGCGCGCCCGTTCGCGGCCGCTATGATTCCTCAGGTCTGGCGCTGTTTCGGGGATTGATGGCGGCTTCGATTCAACCTGCCGTGGGCAGCGCCTTGTGTACCCTTTCCAGCAGATGAGCCGCTACCATTGACGCGGCGGGCTCCCTCAGAATCTCGTCATGACCGCCGGGAATTTCGATCACGGTTAACCCGCCGCGAGCCGACTCGCCCCAACCCAGGTGCGGGTCCCGGAACCATCCGTCTTGCAGGTTGGCCGTGCGGAACAGCAGAATCCGTCCCGCATAGGGGTTGAGTCGATGACGGTCAAATGCGAAATCCACTTCGGCAAAGCGAAGCGCCTCGCTCTCCGGCACATGGCTCCGCGGCTCTAGCCGGTACCTTGCCCTCCGGAACCGCCGCTGCCATTTCACTCCGCTGTATTGAAGGAGTGTGCCGATATAGGATGGCGCTCCCCGCAGGCCCCTCTTCCACAGTTGTTTCAGATGAAATCCCGTTTTCTGCGAGAAGAAGTAGAGCACCAGCGGCTTGGCAATCAATCTCTGGAATTTGCGTATGTAACCGGGATGCGGGGTGTCGAGGAGGACCAGCAGAGCGACTTCCCTGCCCCGGGATCTCAGGACTTGGGCCATCTCGTAAGCGACGATACCGGCCCGGCACCATGCCCCGAGTACGTAAGGCCCGCCCGGGATAACGCGGAGCAAGGTGTCCACCAGATCCGTAACCAGGTCTTCGACGCGAAACGGCATCGGTAAATCCATCAGAGGGGGAATAGGCAGGCCAATCAGCGGCTGATCTTCGCCCAGGAGCTCTCCGAGTTGCCGGAACTCCGGCCCGCCAAGAAAGACGAGCGGCGGCTTCGTGCCATTCGGGTTGATCCAATTGATTAAGGGCGGTTGGCTGGAATCCGCGGAGCCACGAACCCGGGCGGCCAGGAACTCGATGGTCGGCGATTGCAGGAACTCCGGAAGGAAGATCCTCGTTCCAAAAGTACTCCCGACTTGCGTCAGGAGCCTCGCGGCCATCAACGAATGACCTCCCAACTCGAAAAAGTCCGCCGTTATGCTGATGTTTTTGACGCCCAGCAACTTCTCCCAGATCTTCACCAACTGCCTCTCGATGTCGTCCGACGGACCGATGACGGCAGTCCGCCCAGGCGTCGGAGCGTTCCTGTCTGTGCGCAGGGGAGGCAGCACAAAGACTCTCCGCCGTTCCTCTCTCGTAAGAAGCGGAAATTCGGAAACTCGGCGCGAGGCATCCGTGACGACGCCTTCCAGCAGCGCCTGAAACTGTTGCAGCATCCGCCGGATCGTGGCGGCGTCGAACAGATCCGTATTGTATTCGCAGGAGGCCCGCCACCCATCGGCTCGCTCGACCATGAAGAAATTCAAATCGTAGATCGAGCCCGGCGATTTCGACGGGATCGCGGTCAGAGTCAAGCCGCCAAATTTGAGCGGCTTGACGAAGTCTCGCTGATAGATGAAATTCACCTGAAAAATCGGATGCCGGCTCGGATCGCGCTTCGGCCTCACCTCTTCCACGATCTGCTGGAACGGCACATCCTGGTTGGCCATGGCGCCGAGCACGCTTTCGCGAACGCGTCCCACCAGTTCGCCAAACTCCGGGTTACCGGAGAGATCGGTGCGGAGCACGATGGGATTCACGAACAGGCCGATCAGCGGTTCGGTTTCCACCTGGTTGCGGCCCGCTATCAGCGAACCCACGCAGATGTCATTCTGTCCGGAATAACGGGCCAGCAGAACCTTCAGCACTGCCAGCGACGTCATGAACATCGTGGCTCCCTGCCGGACGCTGTACTCGTGCAGCGCATCCGTCAGCTCCCGCGAAAGCAAGATCGAGTCGATGTATCCGCCGTGCGTCTGAAGCGGCGGACGTTGGCGGTCGGTGGGAATCTCCAGTTGCGTGAGATTCGCAAGTTGCCGCTTCCAATAGCCGAGCTGGAGCTGAAGACTCGAGTTCTTCAGCCATTCCGCCTGCCACACCGCGAAGTCTCCGTACTGAATCGGCAACGGAGGCAGCGGATCGTCCAGCCCTTGTGAAAACGCATCATAAAACGCGCCCAACTCATCGCTGATGATGCCGATCGACCACCCGTCGGACACGATGTGATGCACCGTGACCAGCAGGATGTGATCCTGTTCCTCCAACCGCAACAGCGTGGCCCGGATCAGGGGTGGAACCGAAAGATCGAAGCGGCGCTCCGCCTCCAGGATGGCTTGCCGGTCTGCCTCTTCCATGCGCCCGCCCTCGGGCAGGCCCCGCAAATCGATCACCGGCACCTCAATGGAAGCCGCCGGAGCCACCGCCTGCACTGGCTCGTCGTCCATCGTCGAAAATCCGGTGCGGAGCGATTCGTGCCGCGCGATTATGGCATTGAACGCCCGTTCCAGAAGAGCGGTGCGCAGAGGACCTTGCAGCCGGAACCGGACCGCGATGTTGTATGCCGGCTCCCCAGGACTGACCTGATCCAGAAACCAGAAGCCCCTCTGGCCAATAGTGGTAGGGAATTCGTCCGCACCTTCCGGAAACCGGCCGGTGTAGCCCGTCGTCTCCTCGGAGAAGGCGAATTGTTTAGGGTGCGGCATAGAGCTTAGACCAGAGAACGGCTGCCATACCGCCGCTCGCGGCGGACCACCGGAATAGTCTGGCCAGCCGGTTTCTCGGAATAATTGTTCTCCAACGCTGCCGCGAGCGCGCCGACGGTACGATGCTGCAAAATCTGCCGCGGAGTCACAGTGAGTTTTGCGATCCCGGCGCGGGCGCTGATCTGGAACAGGTGGATCGAATCCGCGCCCAATTCGAACAGGTTGTCATCGATGCTCACCCGGTCCAGACGGAGCACCTCGGCGCAGATCTCCGCCAGGGCCCTCTCGCGCGCGTTGGTGGGCGATACGAACTCCTGCCGTCCCGCGGAAGGCTCGGGCGCGGGAAGGCTGCGCCGGTCGATCTTGCCGTTGGGGGTGCGCGGCAGTTGCCCCATAGGCACGAAGATGGACGGGATCATATAGTCCGGTAGCCGGACAGCAAGCGTTGCGCGCAACTCGCCCGGCGACGGCATGGGCTCGGCAGCAACATAGGCTACCAGGCGCTTATCGCTCGCCACATCCTCACGCACCACCACAACGCACTCACGGACGGCAGCATGGCCGGCGAGCATGGCTTCAATTTCTTCAAGCTCGATACGGTATCCACGGACTTTCACCTGGTTGTCCATGCGGCCCAGGAACTCCAGCGTCCTGTTCGCGTGGTAGCGGACCAGGTCGCCGGTCCGGTACATCCGCGCACCAGGCTCGCTTCGGAAGAGATGCGGGACAAATTTTTCCGCCGTCAGCCCGGGACGATTCCAATACCCGCGTGCCAGCCCCGCGCCGCCGATATACAACTCTCCAGGAACGCCGATGGGCACCGGTTCTCCAGCGGCGTCAAGCACATAAAACTCGGTGTTGGCGATCGGGGGCCCGACCGGCACCGGCCCATTGCCCGGTCCGAGCCGGACCGTGCTCGACCAGATCGTCGTCTCCGTGGGGCCGTACATATTCCACAAGGAAGCGCCGCGCGGCAACAGGGCTGCTGCGAGATCTCGCGGCAATGCTTCTCCACCGCACAGCATGACCAGCGCGGGATTCCCTCTCCAGCCAGCCTCCAGCAGCAGGCGCCAGGTGGCGGGCGTCGCTTGAAATACGGTTGCGCCCGAACCGGCCAGCAACTCCGCTAGCGCGGCGCCGTCCGCAAGCGCTTCGCGAGGGGCGATGACGAGCCGCGCTCCGGCGATCAGCGGCAGGAAGATCTCGAGCCCGGCAATATCGAACGCCAGTGTGGTGATCGCCAACAGCGCATCGCTTTGCCGAATGCCCGGCTCCCGCTTCATCGACCACAGCAGATTGACCACCGCGAGGTGGGAGATTTCGACTCCCTTGGGATTGCCGGTGGAACCGGATGTGTAGATCACGTAAGCCAGATCTTGAGGTGTGGCAGCCTCCTCCGGAGGTGCCTCTACCGAAGCAATCGATTGCCAATCGCGATCCAGGCACACCAGGCGTGCCTTCACCGTTTCCAGATGAGCAGTCAAGGATTCCTGGGTGAGCAGCAGCGGCGCCGCGGCGTCTTCCAGAATGAAGGCCAGGCGCTCTTTCGGATATCCGGGGTCCAGCGGCAAGTACGCGCCGCCGGCCTTCAAAATGCCCAGCAGGCCGACCAACATCGCCATCGACCGTTCGACACATAGCCCGACCAGCACGCCCGGCCGCACTCCCTGCTTCCGCAAATACCCGGCGAGCCGCTCCGCGCGCGCGTTGAGCTCGGAGTAGGTCAGCACCTCGTCACGGAAAACCACGGCTTTCGCATCCGGCGTCCGCGTCGCCTGCTCTTCAAATAGCTGGTGAATACACCGGTCCGCGGGGAACTCGGACTGAGTGGCATTCCATTCCGACACCAGCGCGGATCGCTCCGCTTCGCTCAACAGCGGCAGCTTCGAGGCCGGCAGGGATGCGTCCGCGGCCATCGCGGCCAACAGCGTCTCATAGTGACCCAGCCACCGGGCGATCGTATCCTCGTCGTAGAGATCGCTGTTGTAGTCGCAGTCCAGAACCAGCCCGTTGTCTGACTCCACGATGTTGAGAAACAGGTCGAAATTGACGAAGCTCTTCGGGTTGGCTTCGACCTCCACCGCCAGGCCTTCGAACTGCATCCCGGCGCCAATCCGCTCCAGGTTGAACTGAACTTCGATCAGCGGCAGCCGGCTGGGATCGCGCGGCAGACCAAGTTTACGCACCAGGCTTCCGTAGGTGTAGTTTTGGTGCTCGTAAACATCCAGGAGGTCGGCTTTGACGGAACGCAACAGATCCGCGCTTTTGGTATCGCTCTCGATCCGCGCACGCACTGGCAGGAAATTGACGCAGTGTCCGACCAGCGCGTCCGTCTCGACCAGCGACTGCCCGGCAGTGGGGATACCCACGATCAGATCGTGTTGGCCGCTTAAACGGTGGAGGAGCGCCTGGAAACCGCCGAGCAGGGTGACGAAGAACGTGCAACCCTGTTGCGCGCCGGCGCGCTTGATCGCGCGATATGTCTCGGCGCCAATGGTCTTACGGACCGTGCCGCCCTTGAACGATTTAACTGCGTCGCGTGGCCGGTCTGTAGGCAATTCGAGCACAGGAGCCCGGCCGGCATATTTCTCCGCCCACCAGGTTTCGACAGAGGCATACTCCGCGGTGTACCGCCGGGCCGCCTGTTCCCGCGCATATTGTCCGAACGGCATCGGCGCCGGAAGCGCGCATTCTGTTCCCCGGCATCTCGCGGTGTACAGCCGGCTCAACTCATCCAGCAGCACGTTGGTGGACCAGCCATCGCAAATAATGTGATGGGTGGTGAAGACCACGGCGTGATCTTCCTCCGCAAAACGGATCAGCATGGCGCGCACCAGCGGGCCCCGCGCCAGGTCGAATGGCGACCGGGCATCCTCCCGGATGATTTCTCGCATCCGCTTCTCGCAACCGGCGGCGTTCAACGACGAGAGATCGATCCAGGGCAAATCGATATGCAATGTGGGCTGAAACCGCACACGCTCGCCGTTCTCCGTGAACGTGGCGCGGAGAGCCTGATGACGGTTCACCAGTTCCTGGATGGAGTCGCGCAAGGCCGGCTGGTTCAGCCTGCCGTGCAGGCGAAGAGTAAAGGACTCGTTGAATGCGCAGGTGGCGTCGTCGCCGAGCTGCGCGGAGAGCCACACTTCGGCCTGCGCCTCCGTCACCGGCGCTTCGAGGATTTCTTCCGCCGGTAAGGCGGGTTTGGCCGCCGCAGGGATCGCGCGGTCCTGGGACGGCGCCGGCAGCATTCCGCCATCCTGCATTTCCAGCACGCTCTCCTGAAACGCGCAGATAACCCGCTCTACGTCCTCGTCGGTGTGCGCGGTGGTCAGGAAGCAGGGGAAGCCTTCCAGCAGATGGATGCCTTTCTCGCGCAGGTGGTAGTAGAGCAGGCTTCCGAAGCGCTGGTCCGAAGGGAAGCTGAAATAGAAGATCGAACCGAAGTGCTCGATACGCAACGGGACTTCGCGCTGCTCGAAAAACTCGTTCAGCCGTCCGGCCAGCATCGCCGTTTTGTCGGTGAGGCGCTGCTGCAACGTGGGGCCTTGTTCCTTCAGATGGTTCAGAACGGCCCAGACCGCGGCCAGCGCCAGCGGATGCCGCACGAACGTGCCGGCAAAGAACGTCACGCCGGCTTCGGGGAACGACTCGTCGCCGTACTGCCACATGCCGCCGTCCAGGGCGTCCATAAACGCTGCCCTCCCGGCCAGCACGCCGATGGGAAGCCCTCCGGCGAGGACTTTGCCGTAAGTGGCCAGGTCGGCGCGGATTCCGAAGATCGCCTGCGCGCCCCCGGGGTGGACCCGGAAGCCGGTGACGACTTCATCAAATATCAGCGCGCTTCCCGATTGGGTGGTAATCTCCCGGATCTGTTGCAGGAACTCGCGCGGCTGCAGCGCGGGATGGCGGCTCTGCACCGGCTCGACCAGCACCGCGGCAAGTTCCGTCGCATGGGTGCGGATCCACTCGAGCGCTTCCTTAGTCCCGTACTGCAGAACGACGACGTTCTCCACCTTCTGCCTGGGAATGCCCGGCGCGATCGGGAACGAGTGGGGAACTCCGTCCCTGGTGACCCCTTTCACCAGAACTTCGTCGAACATGCCATGGTACGCGCCCTCGAACAGCACCACTTTATTGCGGCCAGTCACGGTGCGCGCGACGCGCAACGCTGCCATGACCGCCTCGGAGCCCGTGTTGCAGAACGTGGCGCGTTCCATGCCGGTGAACTCACACAGCAAGTCCGCCACCTTACCGGCCAGGGGTGCCTGCGGCCCGATCTCAAAGCCCTCTCGAAGCTGCTGCTCGACCGCCTTGGTGACGAACTCCGGCCCATGGCCGAACATGATCGGTCCGAAGCCATTCAGGATATCGATGTATTCGTTGCCGTCGATGTCCCAGAGGCGCGAACCGCTGGAACGCACGGTGACGATCGGATAGACCATCTCCTTCCAGAGGGAGCGGAACCCGGCGGCCACGCGCGGATCGGCCAGCGTACGGCGATGCTGCTCCGTGAACTTCTTAGACCCTTGAGTGCGCGTCGTGTAGCGGTGGCTCAGGGCCTTCAAATGTTCCGTTTGCTCGGGCGTCAGACCGTCGCTGCTTCCCTTCTGCACCGGCTTGTACGGACCAAACGGTTTGAAATCCTGCTTGGGCGGCTCCGGCGAGCTCGCCGCGGGTACAGGCATGCGGGTCGGAGCCGGAATCGGAGCAGCCGCCGGCAGGGTGTCCAGGCTAACGCCGCGAAGCATCTCCAACTGGCGGGCCATCAGTTGCGACATGGTCTGGAGCTGTTCTTTGATCACCGCTTCGATGGCGGCGGAAGCAACCGGGGCCACGGGCGCGACACTTGCCGCCGACGTCGCCGCGCCGGGAGCGAGTGCGGGGGCCTGCGACGAAGGGACCTCTTCCTGAAACCGATCTGCCGGCAGATTGGCATCGACGTAGTCGGCCAGCGCCGCCAGAGTGGATTCACGGTCCATGAGCTGGCGGAACGTAATCTTCAGGCCGAACTTGTTTTGCAGAGCCTGTGTCACCTGCGTCAGAAACAGCGAATCGAAGCCCATCTCCAGGAAGCTGGTGGACGGGTCGCCGGCGATTGTCAGCCCGGAGAGATCCTCGAAAACCCGGACCAATATCGATTGAATTTTCGCTGAACGGCCCGGCGCCGGCTGCGTGCTGGCAGGTGCGGTTTCGGTCATGATTTCCTCTGCTTGTGCTGCTGCGGATGGAGCTTGAGCTTGTTTTGGAGGCGCTTCGATCCAGTATCGGCGCCGTTCGAATGGATAAGTCGGGAGCGGACAACGCCTGGGCCGGTTTTCGCCGTGCACCCGGTTCCAGTCCGGCTGGATGCCGGCCAGCCACAATCGTCCCAGCGCATCCAGCAGCGAGAGCCGCTCGCAGGCGCCCGTCGGCAGCGACGAAATCACCGTCTGGTCGGGGAACGGGCTGGCGTGCTGGCGCGCAAGCGTGGCGAGCGTCGTGCCTGGGCCCACTTCCAGCAGCACGTTTTCCGCCGCCCCCCGCAGTTTCTGCATCCCGGCCGAAAATCGCACCGGCTCCCGGAAATGCCTGGCCCAGTAAACGGGGTCCGTCGCTTCCGTATCCGTAATCCAGGTTCCGGTGACTCCGGAAATGTAGGGGATCTGCGGAGGACGCAGCCGGATCCCTCGCAGCCGGTCGATGAACGGCTGAACGATCGGATCCATCATGCGCGAATGAAAAGCATGCGACGTTGCCAGGCGCCGGCTCACGATTTCCTGGCTGCCGAGCTTCTCCTCGAGCGCGGCGATCGCTGCTTCCGGGCCCGCTGCAACCGTGAGGCTCGGGCCGTTCAGCGCGGCTACATCCACATCCGCCGGCAGCAACGGGCGCAGCGCTTCTTCCGCCAGACGAACCGCCAGCATCGATCCGCGCGGCAGGTCCTGCATCATCCGGCCGCGGGCGGCCACCGCCGCCAGCGCGTCTTCCAGCGTCAAAACCCCCGCCAAGCACGCAGCGACAAATTCGCCGACACTATGGCCGATCATGGCTTGCGGACGGATGCCCCACTCCATCCACAAACTGGCCAGTGCGTACTCTATGACGAAGAGGGCAGGCTGCGTCAGCGCGGTGTCGTTCAAATCGCAATGTGCGCCATCGGGGTAGAGAGCCTGCCGGAGATCGAACCCGATCATCGGCCGGAGAATTTCCGCGCAGCGGTCCACGGTTTCGCGGAATTTCGGCTCCGTGCGATAGACTTCCAGGCCCATGTTGACGGCCTGGCTGCCCTGCCCCGGGAAAAGGAATACGATGCGACCTTTGTGAGGCGCGGTTCGCCGCGTCATGGCCCGGGAACCGGCTTCCAGCCCGGCGATGGCATCCGGCAGATCGCCGCATACCAGCATCCGCCGGAACTCGAACGCGCGGCGGCCGGTCTGCAGTGTATAGGCTACGCGCGCCAGATCGACGCCTGGCTCGCTCTTCAGATGGCCGAGCAGATTTCGGGTTGTCTGCTCCAGCGCGGTTTCGCTTCGCGCCGATAGAAGCAGCAGGTGTCCGGTGTTGCCAACTCCGGTTTCCGGCAACCGCGGCGCTTCTTCCATGATCACGTGCGCGTTGGTTCCCCCCACCCCGAAGGCGCTGACTGCCGCGCGCCGGGGCTCCTGCCCGCTCTTCCAGCCGGCTAGCCGGGTGTTGACGAAAAACGGGCTATTGGGAAGATCCAGTGCGGGATTCGGAGTCTCGAAGTGCAGGGTCGGCGGCAATTCTCCGTAACGCACGACGTTGGCCGCGTTGATCAGCCCGGCAACGCCGGAAGCGACATCCAGGTGTCCGATATTGGTCTTCACCGTGCCGATAGCACAGAAGCCTTTAGCCCCGGTACGCTCGCGGAAAACACGCGTCAACGCGGCAACCTCGATGGGATCGCCGAGCGGCGTGCCGGTACCGTGGGCTTCGACGTAGCCGATGGAATCCGGGTGTACTCCCGCGCTCGCCTGGGCTGCCGCGATCACCGCCGCCTGGCCTTCCACGCTGGGAGCCGTGTAGCCGACCTTTGCTGCTCCGTCGTTGTTCATTGCAGAGCCGCGGATCACCGCGTAAATGTGATCGCCCTCCGCAATGGCTTCCTCGAGCCGCTTCAACAAAACCACTCCCGCGCCGCTGCCGAAGATCGTGCCTTGCGCCTTGGCGTCGAAGGTACGGCAGTGGCCGTCCGGCGAGACCATACCACCGTCCTGGTAGATATAGCCACGCCGTTGCGGAAACGTGACCGATACCCCGCCGGCGAGCGCCATATCGGCTTGATAGCTGAGCAGGCATTGACAGGCCTGGCAGACCGCCGCCAGCGACGTCGAACAGCCCGCCTGCATCGTGAAACTGGGCCCGCGCAGGTTCAACTTATACGAAACGCGTGTCGCTAAGAAATCCGCGTTGGTTCCCAGCAGTGTGGAATAGTTGCCGACGAGATATCCCGCGGTATAATCGCCGATAAAATCGGGATCGTTCCGTAGACGTTCCAGAAAATAAGTATTGGCGGCGCTTCCGGCAAAGACGGCGATGGCGCCCGGATAAGTCTGGGGATCGCATCCCCCATCTTCCAATGCCTCCCAGCAGCATTCTAGAAAGATCCGTTGTTGCGGATCCATCAGTTCCGCCTCTTTTGGATAAATTCCAAAAAATGTAGCGTCGAATAAGTCAGCATCGGCAAGGATGGGCCGCGCCGGCACATAATTCGCATCCTGGAAAGCGGCCGCAGCGCCGGGTATCTCGAGATCCTGTTCCCGGAAGCGCGTAACCGCTTCGATTCCGTGCCGGACGTTCTGCCAGAATTCGGCGATATTCCGGGCCCCGGGGAAGCGCCCGGCCATTCCGACGATGGCGATACTGTCACCCGCGGAGTCCATCGAATTTACTCAAGCGGGTCGAACGGCTTTCGCTTGACGCTGTCTCGCTCGAGCCTCTTTCTGCCTGGCAGCGCGTGTCGCGGCGGCATCAAACGTCTCGCTGGGTGTCTGGGCTTGGTCAATACGCCGTGCAAGCGAGCGCACGGTAGTGTGCTCGAATAAGTCGGTGATGGATAATTCGCGGCCGAAAACTTTCTGAAGATCGGCATGAACCGCTATCAGGTGCAGGGAATCCCCGCCGATGTCGAAAAAGTTATCGTCGCGGCCGATATCGCCCGAATTCAGCACTCTCTTCCAGATCTCCAGGATTGTCAACTCTGCGGCAGAATTCATCGGACGGATTTTCTCTTCGAGCTTTGTCTCCTGTATCTCAAGAGCAGACAAAGCGTTGCGATCCACCTTCCCATTGCAGGACAGCGGCATTTCCTCTACCATCACAATCGCGGAAGGGACCATGTAAGGAGGTAACTTCGTCGCCAGGAACTCACGCAGCAACACCCCTTCACCCTTGCCGGGGGTAGCAAAGAGCACGTATGCTACCAATCGCTTGTCCCGGCCAGTGTCCTCGCGGACCAGCACCGCCGCGCGCCGCACGCCCGGATAGCACTCGACCGCGGCTTCGACTTCTTGCAGCTCAATCCGGTGGCCGGCGATCTTGACCTGGTGGTCGGTACGCCCGAGAAAGTCGAGATTTCCATCGGGCAAATATCTGACACGGTCGCCGGTGCGATACAGAATTTCACCGGGATGCTCCGGGTTGACTATGAATTTTGCCGCGGTCAATTCCGGATCGTTGAGATAGCCGCGTGCCAGGCCGTCGCCGCCGATATACAACTCGCCGGCTTCTCCCGCAGGCACCGGCGCCATGCCGGAGTCCAACACATAGACGGTGGTCCTGCAAATGGGTTTGCCGATCGGCACAGAATCCCCGGGTGGGTTAGCCGCCGTCATCGTGTGGCAGCAGGTAAACGTGGTTCCCTCGGTGGGGCCATACCCGTTGATCACACGGCCGTGGGGCATGTTTCCCAGGGCCAGCCGCACGTGCCGGGGCGATAGCACGTCGCCCCCAGCCAGTAGCTGCCGGAGCGACCGCAGAGCCGCGGAGCGCTGCTCCACCATGAGGTGGAACAACCCCGCTGTCAGCCAGAGGGTGGTGACGCCAAATCGGTCGATGGCTCGCTCGAGGCCTTCGAGTGAGATCGCCTCCGGCTGCATGATCGCGAGCCGGCCTCCATTGAGCAGTGCTCCCCAGATTTCGAAGGTGGAAGCGTCGAACGAGAAAGGCGCGGCCTGCAGAATTACTTCGTCGGGCCCGAAACGACAGTAATTGGTGTCTCTGACCAGCCGGACCACTGCGCGGTGTGGAACCATTACGCCTTTTGGGCGCCCTGTGGAACCCGATGTGTACATCACGTAGGCCAGGTCTTCCCCGTCCAGACCGACCTCCACATTTCCGGCCGGCTCCGCGGCGATCGCCTGCCGCTCGCCATCGAGGTGCACGCTTCGCGTCCGCGGAGCGAGGGCCGCGACCCTTCCGGCCGTCGCAGCACTCGCCACAATGACCGGCGAAGCGGTGTCCTCTACCATGTATGCCAGCCGCTCCCCGGGATAACTCGGGTCCAGGGGAACATAGGCGGCCCCAGCCTTGAGAACGCCCAGTATTCCGATCACTAGGTCCAATGACCGGTTCAGGCAGATGCCTACCATCGTTTCCCGCCCCACGTCCAGCTTGCGAAGATAGCTTGCCAACTGGTTCGCGCGCTCATTGAGCTGCCCGTAACTCAGCGTCTCGTCCCCGAACAAGAGCGCCGCGCGGCCGGGATAGGCAGCGGCCTGCTCTTCAAAAACCTGATGAATGGCCTTGGCTGCAAACCCAGTCACGGCAGTAGGATTTCCTTCTCTCCGAACAGGCGCTCGGCAACCAGCCCGCGCTCGCGGCAGGTCGCGATCAGCCGGTTGGACGCCACGATGGGGTTCGATTGTTCGGTGTACTTGATGCTCATCACGTAGTTCAGCCATGGCTCCTGACCCATGGCGTACACATAAACTTCCTTGCAGCGAAACTGCTCCACCATGGCCAGCGCCCTGTCGTAGTTCGAGCCCGCCAGCCGCCGGGAATGGTCCATCTTCCGCTCCAGTCTTTGTGTTAGCAAAGGTCCGTAGATCCAACTCACCGGCGCGCCGTCACACTCCATTCCGACGAACATCGCTTCCACGTTCCCGGTGCAGGCGTGAACATGCTCGTACATCCGCGGGCTGATGTTGCACGAGTCCGCGGCAAACAAAATCCCGTGCCCGTTCACCCGGACCAGGTACGCCGATTTGCTGGCAACATTCAGATCGCCGTGCTCTCCCAGGAACGGCACCGCCAGGATCGAGCCCCTCGGAATTTCCACTTCCTCCATCTCCGAAAGTTCCTGGACACTCCGGAACCCGCAGTGCTTCAGAATGAGCTTCAGTGAAGGATCCTGGAGCGCGCCAGCGGTATTGCGCGGAACCACCACGGTGCCGATCCTGTTGCGCAATTGAAGCAGCGTCTCAAAAAGAATATGGTCCTGATGGTTGTGCGTGATTAAGACATAATCGATGTGTTCGGGAAGATCGTCGTAGGTATAGCGCGAGATTCCGCTCTCGTAGGTATAACTCAGCACCGGATCGAGCAGGATACTGACATCCCTGGTTTCGACCAGGATGCAGGCGTGCCCGAAATACCGCCATCTCACGCCTTCGCCGCAATATCTCTCATACGGGCGTGGCGCCTCCGCGGTAAGTAAGGCTCTGGCCAGCGTGTCCTTGCTATTCGGAAAACCCACCAGCTCCTTGATAAATCCAAAGCAGGCCGGATCTCTTTTCAGTCGAAACAAGGCGTCTACACGCTCATCGTCGAACGGAATCCGCCACTGCACACACTGCTCGGTGTCAAATCGCGGTGTGCTCAGTACAAAAGGCCGGTCGTCACCAGTAATCAGAGACAGCATCAGGCTCTGCATTGACCGGTCGTAATAACAGCCGGCATAGAGCAAAGGCTCCAACAACCGGAAGGACGGGTGATTATTCAGATCGTAGACCAGCTCTACTTGTCCCTGTAAACAGTCAGGCACCTCTGCATAGAGCGGCTCCAGCGAGTAGCCGGTCGCTTTTTGGCGAAGCATGTCGTCCAGTGCGACGATGGCTTTGGAGAGCTCAATCAGGCGCGCCCGCCGCTGCAACGTACTGTCCCGGAGAGCGAGCACCTTATTCGTCTGATCTCCCTCCAGGTCCATGAATGGCCCACCCAACAGCTTGGGATTTTTCACCGCGGCGGCATGCGATCCTGGCGAGGCGAGATAAGACTCCATGATTCGCAGGTGGCGTTCGGTGATATTGCGTGCCGCGGTCGCCGGCGGAATCAGATGGGCCCAAGCATACCACTCGTCGACCAGCGGCTCCAACATGACGTTAGATCGCAGGTAGAAACTCTGGCTGGAACAGGAACGGCCCGATGAAGACTTTGATACCATCGTCCAGTGACTCTCAGTCGTCGATAGTGAATTATAGCGAACGAATTTGAATTAACTGATTATCTTTCCTGTACTCGGGTACCGCCGTGCCTTAGTACCTATGACGTTTTATGATGATCAAGCACGATATACTAGAACTAATGGTACGCGGCACCCCGATCTGCTGGGCACTACCATAAATGCGAAGTCTTGAGATTGCATTTCTGATAGCAAATCTGCCTCCAATCGGCTGGATGTTTGTGACGCCTCCTCCACTGGTCGGGACCAGGCTAGCCGCCGCTATTACCGTACTCATCGCCGGCGCGCATGGCCTGTTGGAAGGAATCCGCTGGCAGATGCTGCCGGCTTATATTCTGAGCGTGCTCTTATGTGCCTGGGAGTTATGGCAGCCGCTCAGATTGGGGGCCGTCGCCGGGGTGATAAGTCTCGGGTGCCTGTTAATGGCGGCTTGTCTGTCTGCCTTGGTCCCAGTGTTTGATTTTCCGCCACTTACGGGAGCGTTCCCTGTCGGTACGGTCCTAACACCCCTGAAGGACTCGACTCGTGCAGAGGCGTTTTCCGGAGATCCGGGCGCGACGCGCGAGCTCATGATTCAGATCTGGTATCCGGCTGCCGGACAAGGTAGCCGCGCCCGGTACGCTCCGTCCGCGGAGCATAGTTTCAAGAAGTCTCACCTGGCCCTCGTGCAGACGCATGCTTCCTCGGGGCCTGGGGTATCGCCGCGGCAGGCCCGATATCCGCTCCTGATATTCTGCCCTTCCTGGACTGGCGGCAAGTCGCAGAACACGTTTCAGGTGGAAGAACTGGCAAGCCATGGCTTCATCGTAGTGGGGCTGGACCACCCTTACGGCACCAGCGCCACATACTTCCCCGATGGCCGGGTGATCGGCACCAGGCTCGGCTCTTGGTTGGAGTTGTCTTCGGAGGAAACGCTGCGGCAATCCATGCGGATCGCCGAAAATGAACTCCTGGTCCGCGCCCGGGATGCGATGTTCGTACGAAACACGCTCGCCGAAATGAATGACCACGATCCGCGTGGTCTGCTGACCGGCAGGATCGATCTGGAGCGGACCGGAATTTTCGGCCATTCCTTCGGAGGCGCCGTAGCCGCACAGGTCTGTGTATTGGACTCGCGGTTCCGCGCTGGGATCGATATGGATGGACTCCTTTTCGGCGAGGCCGCCGATGCGGGCGTTCGCCAGCCGTTCTTCTTTATGAGCGACGACACCCCCGTGCCGGAATCCGACCTGGATTCTCCCAACCCCCCGCGCCGGCGGAATGCGGCTCTACAAAAACGAGACGCCATGTGCATCCGGCAATCGCTGACGCGATACGGCGGGTATGATATGACCATAAGCGGCACCTTCCACATGAACTTTTGCGACAGCCCGCTGTATTCCCGCCTCAAGCGATTTACTGGAGCTGGGCCGATCGACGCCGCCAGAGCCATGCGCATTGTCAACGATTACACGCTGGCCTTCTTTCAGCAGCACTTGAACGGTGTGCATCAGCCTTTGCTGGATGGACCTTCCCCCGACTACCCGGAGGCTCGGTTCCGCCGCTGGCCCAGGCCGTGATCGGCCGCCCCTCCCAATGCCGATAAAAGTTCTGGAGGGACAAAAGATTCTGCACCTGCTGCTGGAGCGTCTCTACAAACGCCGGTTCCGATCCCAGACCGGCGCCTTTCGCGGGGTATTCCCGACCTTCGAGCAAGCCAACCGCTCCGCTCCGCGGAATAAACCGCTGGGATTCAACTGTTCCGAATACGCCGGCGAATTCCGCGATCGTCACACCAGAATCTTCTCATTCGACTATCCCGTGCTGTACTGGCTGAGCCGTCTCCTGCAGCCGGGGGTTCACATTTTCGATTACGGCGGCCACCTGGGCACTCACTTCTATGCCTATGCCAGGTATCTGACTTATCCTCCCGGCCTCACCTGGACCGTGTGCGACTTGCCGGAGATCACCCGCGCCGGAGAGCAATACGCCCGCGAACAAGATGCCCGTGGCCTGGCCTTCACCAACCGGCCCGAGGAAGCCTCCGGAGCGGACATCCTGATTGCGGCGGGATCGCTGCAGTACATCGAGTCTCCTTCCTTGTCCACGCTGCTGTCCAGACTCGATGCGAAGCCCCGCCACCTGTTGCTCAACAAGCTTCCGCTCTACAACGGCGAGCAGTTTGTCACGCTTCAGAATGGGGGGGCCGCATTTCACCCGCAGTATGTCTTCAACCGGCACGAATTTCTCGCGTCTCTGACCGCGATCGGCTACCGCCTGGAGGACGCCTGGGACGTCGAAACTCACTCCGGCCGCATCCCTCTGCACCCCGGGCAATCTTTCCGGTGCCACTCCGGCCTGTACTTGTGCCGGAGCGCCGATCCCGCTCCTCGGGTTTGAAACATTTCAGCCCAAAGTGCCACATTTTTATCCGGCTCCGATCTAGTGCGCGGTGGCTTCCCAAGCCAGGCGCATAAGCCGTCTTGGCACCCCAATTGCACTAATGCCCCACCCGCCGGCTGACAACACGTCTGCCGAGCACGTCAGAGGCTGTCATCAATGTCATCTACCGCGCTGCCTGCCGCCACACTGTCCATCGAAAGACGTCACAAGCCGGCCTACGCAGAATTCGTTCGCGATTTCATGAGGCCGCTCAGGCCCGTCATCATCACGGGAGCACTGGACCAGTGGAAGGCCCGGCATTGGACACCCGAATATTTTCAGCAGAAGTACCCCGATCACCGGCTCACGATCGACGGCAAGGCGTATCGAATGGCCGATTTCATCGATCTGGTCTTGAGCTCCAACGAAGCCCATCCGGCGCCCTACCTGCGAAGCACCTACATTTATCGTCTTCTGCCGGAGCTCCTCGAAGACGTTCGTCCCCTGCCTGAATACTTCTCGCCGAACTGGTTTACTGGGCCGCTGGCGTCGCCCCTGCGCTCCCGGATGGAAAACGGCGCGGAACAGATCTATATCGGAGGCAAGGGAGGAAAGTTTCCGTTTCTACATTACGACGGCTGGCACACCCACGCATTTCTCTGCCAGCTCTACGGCACCAAAGAATTCACGGTGTACCCGGAAGACCAGGCGCCGTATCTCTACGTCAAACCCACCCAGCCCAACAGCTCGATGGTATCGAACCTGGAGAACCCCGATTTGCAGAAGTTCCCTTTGTTCGCCAAAGCCACTCCCACCCGATTCCGGCTCGAAGCAGGCGAGATCCTGTTCGTCCCCAGCGGGCTATGGCACACCGCCAAAATGCTAAGCCCCTCAATTACCGTGTCGGTGAACCGCGCAAACGCTTCGAACTGGAGCAGCTTCCGCAAAGACCTCTGTTCCTCGGCCCCTGGCTATATGAAGCCAGCGGTCTTCGCATATCTGACTGCACTACGGGTGAGCCGGTTCGTTCACCAGAAGTGACTGGAAACGCAAGCCGATCGATTATTGCCGCAGAATCCGCATCATATAAGTCCCGACGTCTTCTCCGGCCTCGGGCGGTCTTGTCCATGCGAGCCGGTTGCGATCGATAGTCCCTACGGTTCGCCACAACTGGCTTTGATTCCTTCCGAAAACATTTGTGTCAACAACGTCCAACCGGACCTCCTGCCGCCGTGCTTGTATCTCGATCGGGTTTACGCCCGGCGCATAAAATCTGGCCCATGCCCGAAGGTTCTCGCCAGCATCGGCCATCGCTACCGTCGCGGCACTGGTGCGTTTCCACCAGACTTCCCACACTCGATCGCTTATCGATACGGGAAACAAGTTGTCTCGGCCATAAGGAATCGAAACCTCTCCGCCCCCGAAAAGCCGGACCTGATAAGAGTAGCGAATGAAGGCTGAATGATCGAAGACCGAGTGGCTCGCTATACCCGCCGACATCCAGGCAATCTTTCGCGCCGCCCTGAAAGCCACTCCCATAATCGACGCTTGAGATGTCATGGATGCGAAATAGACGTTCCCTATGCACATTGCCCAAATCCCGAGTAGCGCATACCTCACGCGCCCCCTTGCTGGAAACGCTGGCGAAATCCCGTCACGCTCTTCGAGCAAAAGGGCGAGATAAAGCACGATCATGCTTCCGGAAAAAGCAGGTATCGGATACAGGACAGCAATGCCCACATGCATGGCGATTCCCGCGGCGAGCGCCGGAAGCCGTGTGCTTCTTCGCCAGTACAGGACGGGAAATAGCAATTCGAACGCGATCACGCCCCAGCCTACGCACCGAAGCAGCGTTGCCGGGATGTATTTCATCCACGCCGTGCCGATCCAGACCAGGCTCGGCAGTGCAGCCGACGTGCTAAGCCCCAGGCCGCGGAGCCACATCGGCGACAAGAGCTTGTGTATCGCGGAATCGACATAGATCGAACTCAAGTACGCGGCGATGATCCATCTTGCGGCGCCTTCCGAAACCTGGGGCAACACCACGGCTAATAGCGACGTTCCGATCATTACCGAGTCGGCCGCGCTTTGCTGAAAACCGCCGTTGGGCGCAATGCCGCCAAGGATGATTCCGCAGCATAAAAGATTTGCGATCACCGCCATCCGGTAACCGGAGATCATGGCAACGATGATGCCCATCCAGGCGAGCAACACCAAGCCTAAGAGAGGATGTGCACGTGGAAACAGGGGTAGATGCCGATACAGGTTGACGATATCGATGAGTAGAACCACTCCGAGCAGCACGCGAAGCACGGAGGCGGCTGTAAGGCGCTCTGTCGCGGTGCGGCTCGCCTCTTTTGGAGCAGCCCGGGGCATGCGTATGTGGTTACAACCTGCCGATTTCGGCTGCGCTCAACGCCCGGTTGTACACTCGGACTTCGTCCAGCACGCCGTTCCAGCCATACCCGTTGCTGGCATAATACCGCCCCACATACAGCGGGTAGTTCGTATTCCCCGGCGCAGCGAACGTCTCGCTTCCCACCAGTACGCCGTCCACGTACAACTTCGCCGTCATGCCATCATACGTACCGATCACCAGGTGCCATCCGGTCGCGATCGTCCCTCCTTCCGCGCACCCGTACGCCGACCCGCACCCACCGGTCGCTCCGTTGCCCGTGTTCACGATGAACTTGTACTTCGTCCCGCTCCCGTCCACTCCCAGATACAACCCGCCGTTGTACTGCGTCTCCAGAATGCGCGAATACCCGCCTTGCGTCGTCGCCACAGGGTTCACCCAGGCCGATACCGAAAATGTGTTTCCCAAGGCGATCCCCGCCGTTGCCACCGCGCTCGTCGACCCGTTGAAGCTCAGCCCGGTATTGATCTTCCCCGTAGTCCACGTCGCCCCGGTCACCGTCCCGTTATATCCGCTACCCGAGGTGTCGTGCGCCACGCTTCCGCTTCCCTCGTCGAAATTCCAGTACCCGATCAGCCCCTGCGTCGGAGGTCCGCTCACGCTGTTGCTCACCGTCACCGTCACCGCCGTCGATGTCGCCTTGTTGTTCGATGTGTCCGTCGCAATCGCCGTCAGATTGTGCGTCCCGTTGCTCGCCGTCGTCGTGTCCCACGAAATGCTGTACGGCGACGACGTCAGGTCCGCCCCCAGGTTCACCCCGTCGAGCTGGAATTGCACATCGTGCACCGCCACGTTGTCGCTCGCCGTCGCCGTCACCGTCACCGTGTTCGATACCGTCGCGTTCATCACCGGCGCCGTAATCGATACCGTCGGCGGTGTCGTGTCCGCCGGTAGCGTCGTCGCGCTCACCGGCGACGATGGCGGCGACACATTCGCCGCCGCATCGTACGCCACCACCGTGTAGCTGTACTGCGTCGACGGCGTCAGCCCCGTGTCCGAGAACGTCAGCGCAGTCGTGGTGGATCCCACCTGGTTCCCGTTGCGGAATATCCGGTACCCCGCCACCCCCACGTTGTCGCTGCTCGCCGACCACGACACGTTGATCTGCGTACTCGATACCGCCGCCGCCTGCACGTTCCCCGGCGTCGTCGGCGGCGTTGTGTCTCCACCGCCGTTGTAGAGCGTGGCCACCTCCGTTGCCGTCAACGCCCGGTTGTACAGCCGCACGTCATCCAACACCCCGTTCCAGCCGTTGCTGTTGCCCCCGTAGTATCGCGCCACGTACAGCGGGTAATTCGTGTTCCCTGGCGTAGTGAATGTATCGCTGCCCACCAGCGCCCCGTCCACGTATAATTTCGCGGTCGTTCCATCATACGTAGCAGTCACTAGGTGCCATCCGCTCGATATTGTTCCGCCCTCTGCACACCCGTACGCCGACCCGCAATTAGCCGTCGCTCCTGCGGCTGTGTTCACGATGAACTTGTACTTCGTCCCGCTCCCGTCCACTCCCAGATACAGCCCGCCGTTGTATTGAGTTTCCAGGATGCGCGTGTATCCGCCCTGTGGGGTTACCGCCGGGTTCGCCCATGCCGACACCGAGAACGCGCTGCCCAAGGCGATCCCCGGCGTCACTACTGTGTTCGTCGTACCGTTGAAGCTCAGCCCGCCGTTGATCTTTCCCGTGGTCCAGGTCGCCCCAATCACCGTGCCGTTGTATCCGCTCCCCGAAGTGTCGTGCGCGACACTCCCGCTGGCCTCGTCAAAATTCCAATACCCGATCAGCCCCCCGGGCCCGACCGTGGAAAAGGTGAAATCTCCTGAAGAGGTCAGGCTCCCCGAATTGTCACGCGACATCACCTTGTAGTGATACGCCGTCGATGCCGTCAATCCCGTGAGGCTCACGGAGTGAGACGTCACCAGGTTCGTGTTCAGCGCACTCAAGGCGCCGTACGCAGCGGTCAATCCATAAGCCACCTGAGAATCGGACGCCAGGCTGGTCGTCCAGACGATCGTAGCGGAGGTATCGCTGATATTCGTGGCGCTGACTCCCGAAATCGTGTTCGTTGGCGGAGGATTGAGCGACAGCGTCGCGGTCGCGCTCGCACCGCCGTAACTGGCGGTTATCGTAGCCACCGTGCCCGTGGAGACCACGGACGTCGTGATGGTGAAGGTAGCGGTGAACGCCCCGCCCGCGACGGTAACCGTGGCCGGCACTGATGCTGCCGATTTGTCACTGGACAGCCCAACCGTAATTCCGCCCGTGGGAGCATTGGCGTTCAGAACCACGATGCCGGTCGCCGGGACGTTCCCGGTTACCGACGCCGGCGAAATATTGATATACGAAAGCAGGGCCTGCGGCACCAGCGTGTTCGAGAGCGACGTGCTGCCGGACGTCGCCGTAATGAGCAGCGGAGAGTCGCCCGTAACGCCGTTGGTGGAGATCGGAAAGGAAGCCGTCGTTTGGCCGGCCAACACGGTAGCGGTAGCAGGCACCGACGCAATCGAAGGCTGATCGCTGGTCAACGTGAACGTCGTGTTCTGCGTGGGCGCGGAGGCCAGCGTGATGGTTCCGGTGGAGGGATTCCCGCCGATCAGATACTGCGGGTTGAATCCGAGCGAATTCTGCGGTGCAGTCACGGCGGGAAATCCCGCTGGAAACGGCCGGTATAGCGGATCGCCGATGTTCAGCATCATCCATTTCAGCCACATCTTGTTGCGCAGGAAGGCATCGCCCACATTGCTGCCTTCGAAAAGATTGCGGAACACACCGTCCGGGTGCGCCCATCCGGTGACGAACGGCTCCGCAACTGCTCCGTGCGTGACCGTGATTCCGTTGAGCAAGGCGTTTGCGGACCAATTCGACCCTCCCCTCGGATCAATGGCCGCGGCGCTGTCCAGGTGGTACCCGATTGCGCCCGTGTTCCAGGTGAACGCGTTGTTGTAATTGTTGAAACTATACCAGCCCGAATACATGGCCGCGCCGTCGCAGCGCAGGGGAGCCGGCGGAGTACCGAATTCCGCGCTGTTCGAATCTTCCGTAACTACGAAGCCCGCGCGCCGCGCGAAATTCGCCGCCAGGCGCAAATCCCATTCCGGCTGGCCGTTGTCGTAATCGTAGGGCGCAACCGGGCTGGTTTCGTCGATGCACACTTGTCCGCTCAGACCGGAAGTCTCCGCCGCCATGGCTTTGTCCACGAGACCCTGGGCCAGCGCGGCGGTCGCCGCATCCAGCCTCCACACCGAGTAGATCAGCGTCCCGCCGTTGCTCCGGTAGTTTGCGAAGGAGAGAAACGGCGTGTACACGTTGCCTTCGGCTTGAGCGGGCGCATAGTAGGGCTGCGACGTCAGCGGAATGCCGTACTGGCCCGCCGGCGCGTACAGATCCCAGACGTCCGCGATGAACTCGTCGAGCGCATAGGTGGCCTGGTCCGGCGCGATCACGTCGTATGGCGTGTTGTAGGTGAAAACGATATACAGAATATTGCCTGCGCCCACTGTGTTTAGACAATTGCGAACTGGAGTCCGGACTGAGCTATCGAAAACGTTCCAGGTGAGATAAACAGTCGATGGCGGCGTAATGGGGCAGAGGTTCGCCGACGGGATGCCGCGCTTCGCGGCGTAATAATTTGCTACCGCAGTCGAGCCGGAGTCGCTCGCGTTATATACGACGAGAACGCGCTGATTCAGCGGTTGCGCCTGGAGACAGCCCTGCCCCGCCAGCACCGCCCACAATGCCAGCGCGGCCACGCCGCTCCCCGCAAATCCCTTCATGTACCGCTGCAAAGCCCGCATCTCGCCCATACACAACATCCTCCCGGTATTTCCTCGCGGTGTGTCAACAAATCATACCAGGGTATGCAGCCCGGACTTCGAACACACTTCGTTCCAGGAGGTCTCTTTCCCCTTCGAAGCTACGCCGTCCGCCGAGCCCGGCGCGCCGCAACTACGATAACCAATCCCGCTGCAGCCGGAATCGTGCTCCCCGGTTCCGGCGCAGGCGCAGCATCGTATGAATTGAAGCCGAGTCTCCAGGACTGGTCCGTAAGTGGAACGCCGTCGTTGATGGCCAATTGCCACAGCCCACCGTTCGGAAGGCCGTGAAACGCCACGGGGACGCTGCCGGCGGCAGTCGAAACTGTGCTGGGCGGCAAATAACTTCCGCCCGAAAGGCTGTTAGGGGCGGCCGGCCGCAAATCGACAGCAGGACTTGAAAACGCCTCCCCGAACTGTGTCAGGTACCCGAAATCATTTGGATCTTCCGAAAGCTTCCCGAGCCGGTTGAATAAATCCGCGAGCGCGACGGTGTGATTACTTTCCGCCAGGGACACCGCCGGGATCGTCAACGCCACCACGACCGGCGAACCGTTGGGAGTGACGCTGTAAATATCCGCGCCAAGCCCCGTGTACCAGATAGGAGCACCTTGCAGCGCCCAACCGGCGGCCAGGAATAAGGTAAGAGACCGGAACATAGACAACAAGCCCGAGTCTCTAACATTACGATATCTTCGCAACTCCTCTCAAGGCCTGAAAACAGCGCAAAATACCTCACGCCATCCTATTACTAAACAGCTATTGTGCTCAGGCGTACTGGTACTTTGCATAAGAATCCAAAACCCTTTAAGTTTGATTCTTCGAGTCTCTGCCTTATCATAAAAAGAACCTTCTCGATGGGTAAAGGATGATGTCGTTAGGGAAACACGCGCTGGCCAATATCACCGGCTCCTGTCTAAGTTATTCGATCGGTGCAGCGTTCACGGTCAGGCCTTGATAGCGAACCTGCATGACGCTGTTTTCGTTCCTCCTTCGCGGTAACGTCCGGCAGTTTTTGATCATCGCCGCCTTGAGTATCCTCAGCGGCGCTGGCAGCGCCGGCCTGATTGCGGCGGTCAACGGCAGTCTCCAGATCGACCCGGCTCACCCCACGCCGAAGTTTCTGCTGGCCGTAGCTCTCGGCGTGGCGTTGATTGCCAAAATCGGGGGCAGCCTCGGTTCCAGCCTGCTGTTGGGCCGGCTCGCTCAGAAGTCGATCCTCGACCTTTGCGGCGGCCTCTGCCGCAAGATCGCCTCCACGCCGTTCCGTGAACTGGAGCGGCTTGGTCCGGCACGCGTCCTCACCTGCCTGACCGAGGACGTCAGTGTGCTTTCCGGCGCGACTCAGGCCATCCCTCTGCTCCTGATCAACCCGGTCGTCCTCGCCGGCTGCGTCCTCTACCTGGCCCATCTCTCCTGGATAGCGGTGGTGGTGCTCACGCTGGTCATGGGCGTGGCCGCCCTATGCTACCGGCTCATCGCCGCCAAGGGATATACGGCCATCCGAAATGCGCGAATCGGCAAGGAAACCATGTTCCGGCACTTCCGTTCGCTCGTCGACGGCATCAAGGAGCTGAAAATCCACCGCGGACGCCGCGAGGCGTTCTTTCGCGAAGAGCTGGATGCTTCAACCGAGTATTACCGGTCGCAGAACCTGCTTGCCCTCAATCGATATGCGCTGGCGGATGGTTGGAGCCAGATGATGTTCGGCTTTCTGATCGCCACCCTCGTGTTCCTTCTCCCCGCCTTCGGCCTGATCTCACCGCAGGACCTGATCAAGTACGTCGTGGTCGCAATCTACGCCATGTCGCCCGCCTGGAACCTGATTCGCGCGATCCCCACGCTGGCCACCGGCCGGGCTTCCCTGGAACGGATGCACGAGCTCGGTTTTACCCTGGACGCTCTGGGACGGGACGCAGACGATTCCCCGGAGCATAACGAAATCGTCTCTCGTCCTCCCCTGATCGAGCTCCGCGGGGCCGTCTTCTCTTACTCCGACAACAGCGCGCGCGGATTTACCCTCGGCCCCCTCGACCTGACGCTGAATCCGGGCGAACTCCTTTTCGTAATCGGGGGCAACGGCAGCGGCAAATCTTCTTTCGTGAAGCTGCTCACCGGTCTGTACACCGCAGACAGCGGCGAAATCCGCATCGACGGCCGTCCGGTCTCCACGCAGGATCTGGAGGAGTATCGCCGGCTCTTCTCAGTTGTCTACTCCGACTTCTACCTGTTCGACCGGCTGCTCGGGATTTCGGAGGGCAGTCTCCGGGAAAAGGCCGCCAGGTATGTGGCTGCTCTCGACCTGGCTCATAAAGTGGAGCTGAAAGGCGACTCTCTTTCCACCATCAATCTCTCCCAAGGGCAGCGCCGGCGGCTGGCTCTGCTCTCCGCCTACATGGAAGACCGCCCTGTCTACGTCCTGGACGAATGGGCCGCGGACCAGGACCCCATATTCCGTGATGTCTTCTATCTGAAGCTGTTACCGGAACTGAAAGCCCGCGGCAAAACAGTGGTCGTGGTAACCCACGACGATCGCTATTTCCATTTGGGCGACCGAATCGTCAAACTGGACCGCGGAAAAGTGGCGACGCAACCGCTTCCCTCCCCCGTTTTGACTTGAAAAGACATCTGCGGCCCTGGACTGGCGCTCGGATTGCACATCGGATCGCCATGTCGCGACCACTCCAGCGCCCCTTTTGGATAGGCGCGATCGCCCTTTTCGCGCTCGGAAGCGGCGTCCTGGCCCAGGAGCAGTCTTCCCCGACCGCGGACAACCTCTTTCAAATGGGACAATCCCGCCTCTCCCTCGGCAAATATCAGGATGCCGAGAGCGCGTTCCGCCGGTTGGCCGAAATTGAACCCGACAAGTCACGCGGCATCATCGGCATCGCGCAGGTCTACTTGTCCGAAAAGAGAGAAGACGAAGCTCTCCGTTTCCTTCAGTCGGAAACCCAAAAAACCCCCGCGCGGATGGATCTGCACTTCGCGATCGGCAACGTGGCCCAGGTCCTGGGAAAATACGACCTCGCCATCAGCGAGTTTATGCTGGTGCTGGAACGCATCGACAAGGATTCACCGGTCACCGCCGAAGTTTACTTCCACCTCGGAGACACCTATCGCCGGAAAGGCGATCTCGATTTTGCCATCGACCTTTACCAGAAGGCCCAGAAGCTGATGCCTTCGAACCCAATCATCACCAATGCGGTGGCGTTCGCGCTCGAGTCTGCCGGACGGAGAGAAGCCGCTGAAGCCGAGTACCGGAAACTCATCGCGGCGGATCCTAAGAATGCCCTCGCTATGAACAATCTCGCCTTCCTGCTCGCCGATGGAGGCACCGATCTCGCCATGGCCCTGGCATATGCGCACCGCGCGCGCCAACTGGTCCCCAACGAAACCTCGTTCGCCGATACTCTCGGCTGGGTCTATTTCAAAATGAACAACGCCGAGGACGCCGTCGCCATTTTCCGTGAGATCGTACAAAAGGATCCTGCTCGCGCTGTCTATCACTACCATCTGGCCGCGGCCCTCGATCAAAAGGGCGAGCTCGCCGAAGCCAGAAAAGAACTGCAGATCGCCCTGAAAAACAACCCTTCGAAAGAGGACGAACAGAAGATTCAGGAGCTGCTGCAGAAGGTCGGACAATAGCGCCTCATGGCACCACCACAAGGCTGGCCGTCCGGGTACAGCCGCCTGCGGCAGCCATGATCGCCACTTTGGTTTCTGCCGTGACCGCGCGCGTCGAAATCTGAAAGGCAGCCTGGTTTGTTCCCGCCGCCACCTGCACCTCGGGGGGCATGATCACCAGCGCCGGATGATCGCTGGAAAGCTTCACCAGCGTGCCACCCGCCGGAGCCTGCTGGCTCAGCGCCAACGTGGCCACCACTGGCGCTGCGCCCGTCACCTTGTCCGCGCTCAGCGCCAGCGGCTGCATGCAGGGATGAAGCACCAGGGTGTTAGACCGGTGTGCCTCGCCGGCGGCCATGAACACCCGCACCGCCGTCACGTCGTTCACGGGAGACGTGATGACCGGGAATCGTGCCATAACGGCCTTCGCGGGAACTGTGACCGTCTTCGGCACGCGCACGATTTCCGGCCGTTCGCTCTTGAGCGCGACCACCGTTCCGCCCTCCGGGGCCGGCGCACCCAGTCCGACGATGCCCGTTGCCGTATTGCCTCCCGCCACACCCTGAGGCGCCAGCGCGAGCATAGAATCCTGCCGGCCAGGCGGGTTGAAAGACGGCGCCCCTTTCGGAAACGGCCGGTACAACGGATCGCCGATATTGAGAATCATCCATTTCAACCAACGGGTGCTCCGCAGGAAGGCATCCCCCACATTGGCTCCCTGGAACAGGTAGAGGAACACCTGGTCCGGGTGCGGAAGCCCTTCCAGGTACGGCTCCGCCACCGCTCCGCTGGTAATCGTGATTCCCTTGAGCACCGCGTTCGCCGACCAGTTCCCGCCGCCTCTGGGGTTTGTCGCCGACGCGCTGTCGAGGTGGAATCCGATCGCTCCCGGATTCCATGTGAATGCGTCATTGTAGTGGTTCAGGCTGTACCACCCCGCATACAACGCCGCCCCATCGCATCGCGCCGGGGCGGGAGAGGTACCGAACTCGGCTTGCGTCTCGTCTTCTATGACCGCGAACCCCGCGCGCCGCGCAAACTCCGCCGCCTGGTGGAGATCCAAATCCGCAGCCACCGGGCCGTAGTCGGCTAAAGACTCCGCCTTGTATTGCAGATCGAAGCAGGCCTTCCCGGAGAGGCCGTTCGCTTCCGCGAACATCGCTTTATCCACCAGGCCCTTCGCCAGAGCCGCGCTGGCTGCATCCAGCCGCCAGACCGAATAAATGCTCTTGGCTTGCGGCTGCCCGCGATACAACGCCAGCGGTATGAACGGCATGTAGACGTTCCCCTGGCTCTGCGCATCTCCGAAGTAGGGATGGTTTCCCGCCTCATTGCCCCCT
>DATJYW010000100.1:0-2773 GCA_035499435.1 Candidatus Acidiferrales bacterium
GTCTGTGCAGGTTCAGATTTCTTCGGCCGCCCTCTTTTTCTAGGCGTTTCCAGTTGTTCGAGCGTCCGAATAACTTGAAGGATCCGTTCGCGTTCCGAGCGGAGATCCGAAAGCATCCGCGGAAGATCCATCGTTGCCCCCTCCGTAGCAAATCTGTTTGTCCGGGCTGCCGGTCTCAATCATCCACGACGGGAAATGAAAGGACTCTTTCTACCCAGGCCCCGTCTGGTCTGGCGCCATATCTGCAAGACAACGACCCCTCGGCACCCTACCTGTATCTGATGCCACACACCAGCAAACACCCCGGAGTATAGGAAAAACCCGAGATGATGTCAAGGAACCGTAAAGCAAAAGTCCGTCCAGGCACAGAGATTTGGCTGCTATCGGTTCATGCAGAAAGGCGCTCCTGAAAGTGGAGCCGGGCGTCCTATTTCAAACGCAGCAGCGAAGGCAACCTGGAGCCGGCGAAGGGATTTGAACCCCCGACCCTCTGATTACAAATCAGATGCTCTACCAACTGAGCTACGCCGGCCTCGTCATCGAGTATAACGCACCGTCCAGCCAGATGTGGGGCAGGTTCGCTGCCCCTTTTGGTGGGTCGTCCTGAACGGGCCAGCAGGTCTCAGAGGATGTTGTATGGCCCGTTGCCATCCTCCGTTTGCAGGTTCACTCGGCAAGATGCGGCAAGCCCCGTGGACAGATTCTGACGATCCGCTGAACACCGTTCGAATCTGGCCTCCGATCGTTGCCTGCCGCGCCCTCTCCCTTGCAACGGCGATGCCATTGGCCGGTCCAGCCTATGTTCTTTCGATCTCAATCCCTTTTCGGACATCCGGCTGTACACGCGCCATACACCCGGTAAACCGGTTTTGCCGTGTGTCAACTTCATGGACACTACGCGGGCTTCCGTAATACACTGAGGTGCAAGTGGCCTCCGTCCCCCAATCCGAGTTGAACGAGCGGCTTGCCGCCATCCTGGCGATCTGCCAGAAAATCAACTCGGAGCACGACCTCGGAGCCCTGCTCGATCTCATCGCTCGCGAAGCCACCAGCCTGCTCGATTGCGACCGCGCCAGCATCTTCGTGCTCGATAGCGCCCGCCGCGAGCTGTGGTCCAAAGTTGCGCTCGGCTCGGAGGAGATCCTACGCTTCGACGTCAATCGCGGCATCGCGGGCAGCGCCGTGCTCACCGGCAACGTCATCAACGTCAAGGACGCCTACAGCGATCCGCGCTTCTACACCGCCATCGACGGCCGCACCGGCTACCGCACCCGCAACGTGCTCGCCGTGCCCATGCGCAACCAGGATGGCGCCATCGTCGGCGCCTTCGAAGTGCTCAACAAGCGGACCGGCGTGTTCACCGCCCGCGACGAAGTCTCGCTCCTAGCCCTCGCTTCGCATGCGGCCAACGCCATCGAAACCGCCCAGCTCATCGGCGAGCTGCGCCGCAATCACGATCAGCTCGAGCAGCAGAACGCCCACCTCCTCCGCGAGGTCGAAAGCCGCTACGCCGTCCACGGAATCATCGGCACCGGCCAGAAGGTCCAGCACGTGGTCCGGCTCATCGAACGCATCCGCGACAGCGTGGTCAACGTGCTCATCACCGGCGAGAGCGGCACCGGCAAGGAGCTCGCCGCCAAGGCCATCCACTACACCAGCCCCCGCGCGCGGAAACCCTTCGTGGCGCTCAACTGTGCCGCGCTCCCGGAGACCCTGGTGGAGAGCGAGCTCTTCGGCATCGAAAAGGGCGTGGCCACGGGAGTCGAGCAGCGGCTCGGTCACTTTCAGAAGGCCGACGGCGGCACGCTCTTCCTGGACGAGATCGGCGACCTCAGCCTGACGGCCCAGGCCAAGATCCTTCGCGTCCTCCAGGAGCGCATCGTCGAGCGCGTCGGCGGCCGCACCCCGATTCCCGTCGACGTGCGATTACTCGCGGCCACCAACAAAGACCTGGAGGCCGAGATCGCCCGCGGCGCCTTCCGCGAGGATCTCTACTATCGCATCAAGGTGCTCCACATTCACATGCCGCCTTTGCGGGAAATCCGCGAAGAAATCCCGCTTCTGGCCAACCACTTCCTCAACGAGTACTGCCGCGAGACCCGCCGCGAGTCCCTGGAATTTGCTCCCGGCGTCTTGCGCCGCCTGATGCAGTCCCCCTGGCCCGGCAATGTGCGCCAGCTTCGCAACGAGGTGATGCGCCTGGCCGCCTGCGCGCGCGGCCGCGTGATCGCGGAAGAGGATCTGTGGGAAAGCGCGCCCGCGCCCGACCCGCCGCTCCCCGCGCTCCAGCCATCCGCCGTGACCACGCTGAAGAAAGCCGTGGCCGACCTGGAACGCCGCATGATCGCCGAAGCGCTGGCCACCACCAAGAGCAATCAGCAGCAGGCCGCCAGGCGTCTGGGTCTCAGCCGCCAGGGCCTGATCAACAAGATGAAGCGCTACTCGATCCCCGGGTAACAAGTGCTGTGGGACCGGCTTGAGCCGGTCCGCCGCGCGCCTCTACCTCCTCCGCGCCGGCGTCACCGCGTCCCACGCCGGGTCGCCCGTCTGCGTGTATTTCGCCGGCAGCGTGGTCCAATCCGGCCGCGTGATCCCGTTCAAGTCGTACACCACCTTGCCCGCGCGCAGCGTCAGCTCGCAGGTCAGCTTCTCCCGCCCCTTCAGCCGCGCGCCGTACATGTCGGTAAATCCGAAGTCGCCCCTCTCCACCCGCAGCACCGCGATGTCCGCCGTCGAGCCCACCGACAGGTTGCCCAGCTCCTCGTGCTTGATT
>DATJYW010000101.1:0-21153 GCA_035499435.1 Candidatus Acidiferrales bacterium
CAACGGGCCGTGGGCGCTGCTGCCGGTTTTCTTCCCGGTCTTCGTTGCGCTTCTCCCTGTCGTCTTTAAAAGGCAGTTCGTGCGTATCATCGCTGCCGTTGTCCTGGTTGCCTTCAGCTTCATCGCCGGTTTCTCGATCGGCCTGTTCTACATACCGGCGGCTGTCGTCATGGTTCTGGCTGCTTGCGTCCCCGACGCCGCCAGTTTGCGCGGCTGTCTCTGGTGAGAGCCGCCGTTCGACCTATCTCCTGGAATACTGATTCGGCGCGCCCGGAGTGGGAGCGCCGCTCGCCACCTGCGCCCCGCTGGCATGCGCTCTCGTCAATGCCGAAGTGAGCGTGATACCGCTGCCGGAAACCTGTGCGCCGGCCGCGTGCGCGAAAGCGAGCGGCGCCGCCACGGTGATTCTGGCGCCGCCTCTGCCGCCGGCCGCGGAAGCGACCACCGCCGTCTCCTGCTTTCCTCCACTGTCGATGGTGATCGTCTGGCCGGCGCTGAAGCCGATCCCGCCGGCCACGGGAATCACGGCCGCGCCCGCGTCGATGCCCGCGCTCGCCGTAGTGGCGCCCGCCGTCCCGACCGTCGCGATCACGGCGGTCTCCAGGCTCGCGCCCGTATCGATCCCAATCCTCTGGCCCGCCGCAAAGTCCGTCACGCTGGCCACTTTGAGATTGGTCGCGCCGGCGGCCGAACCCACCGGCAGCGTCGTGGCCGGCTGCATCAGAAAATCGGCGCAGTTGCTGTCGCTGTCGAAACCGTCTGGGAAGCGGCCCGCGCTCCTGTTGATCGAAGGCGGCGCCGCGGCGGCCGGTCCGAAGCTACCGAACGCACCCGGCGACGGCACGCGGCAGCCGCCCTGCCCCGCTCCGGAAGCGGCCTGGTAACCCTCCGAAGCCCACGGGTCCACCAGAAGGCCGTAGTTGAGGCTGTCGACCACCAGGCCGGCGGCGTCGCGCAGCACCATGCTGCCGGCGGCGGGCGAGAGCGCCGGGCCCCCGAACCATAGGTTGGGCGCCGGCGTCCCCTGGTAGCCCGCCGTTGTGACCGCCGCGTCGCGCACCACCGCGTTGATCCCGTGATCCTTCGCCAGTGGGGTGTCGAGTGTGATCCCCGTGCCGAGCGCCTGCACCGGCTCGTTGCTCGTGTGGGCAAAGGCCGTCGCCGGCTGGAACGTGATCCCCGTTCCTCGGGCCGCGAACGGCAGGTTGGCCGCGTGCTTGAACTTCAGCGGGGCGCCTAGGTCGAGGCCCGTGCCGTGAGCCACCACCGTTTCGCGGCTGAGATGCGCCTTCGCGAGAGCCGGCGTAAAGTCGACGCCGGCGCCGACAGCGGCAATTGTCACCGTCTCCCAGTTCGCGGGGTTGCCGACCGTCATCTTGTCGCCCACCGTGAAACCGTTCGCGTTGACGACTTGGATATTCGTCGCGCCGGCGCTCGCATTCGCCGAGAGTCTCGTGCGGCTCGCCTGCGTGCCCACCTTCGTGACCGTGACCGTTTCGATCCCGTGGCCCACACTGTCGATGTCCAACCGGATCTTGTCGCCCGCTGTGATGTTGGCGGCGCTCGTCACCTTGATATTGGTCGCCCCGGCGGGCGCGTCCACCCCCAGGAAGGCTTGCGTGCCCGGCTTGCCCACCGCGGTGATCGTAGCCGCCTCGTACTTCTCCGTCGTTCTTGCGACGCTTGGGAAGGCGGCGCCATATCCGATGGCGATCTTCTGGCCAACCTCGAAGCCGGCCACGCTCGTGACCGGCACGTTGGTCGAGCCGGCGGGTATCGTAATCACCGGACCGTCGGGCAGCGGCTGCCACAATGTGGTCGGGTTGCCGGCCGCCGTCCCGATGCTGACGATTTTGCGGCTCTCGGCGCCCGACCCCGTATCGATCGTGATCGAATCGCCAACCGACATCCCGTCTGTGCTCCTCACGTAAATGATCGACTCGCCCGCCCTCGCGGGGGCCGCCAGCCCGGAGTTGGAAAGTCCCAGCAGGTAGAACCCGCCAGGCGCGAGCTTCGTCCCGGCCGGCATCTTCACGTCCGAGAAAATCGCCTGCTGAGTCGCGTGCTCGGTCAGCGTCCAGTTTGAGATGTCGATAGCACCGGCGCCGGCGTTGTAGAGCTCGATGAACGAGTTCGTCGGGTTGCCGGGAGCGCCGACCCGGAATTCGTTGATCTTCACCGCGCCGGCGTTCCGCACCTTCTCGGCCCTGGTATCCGATTGCTTCGCGCCCGTCTTCTGATTCGTCCACGAAGCCTTGCCCACCAGGTCGCCGTTGAAGGCCGCCGTCCCGGAAGTCACCTTGAACGTCGCGCTCACGCTCGCACCTGCCGCTACCGGCTCGGCGATGGTTACCGCCGTCTTGGCCCCGCCCGAAGCCACGGACGTCCACCCCTTCGGCACCGTGATGCTCAAAGTGACACCGGTCGCCGGCGCCCCCGTGGTATTCGTGAACGTCACGGTGGTGTCCTGCGACGACCCCGGCGTGAACGTCTGTAGCCCCGGCGGCGCAGCCGTTGCCGTAGCCGGCGCCACGCTCAGCCGCGGCACGTCGTATCTGGCAGCGACGACGTTGGCGTGTACCAACTGGTCGGTAGCGTTCGTCGGGAACGTGCCCGCCGCCGTCATCGCGCCTTCATAGAAGGTGCCCTGCGAGCCGACGCTGTTGTCGCCGCCGTTTCCCAGCAGGATGGCGCCCTGTTTGCGCATCGGGTCATAGGTGTGGTCCACACGCGGTCCGTCGAACATCACCGTCAGGTCGCCCTTCTGCGCGTCGCCGCCCATCGAAGTCCAGTGGTGCGGCTCTCCCTTGGCCACCCCGGTCACGAATCGCCACGTGATGCTCGGCAGGTTTGCACAGTTCTTGATTCCATCGGGGTTGACGCAACCCACCAGGTTGTTCTCCTGGTCGGTCATCACCCACGGCCCGGGCCCGCTCCCGCGAAACCAGGCGCCGGCGTTGCCGTAGTACGTGGTCTCCATCGTGCCGTTGTCGTCGTCGCGGCTGTCGATCTCGGCGTTGCCGTAGTCGAAACAGCAGCCCGAGTTGTAGTGCTGGCCGTTGATCACCCAGTACTGCCCCTCCGCTTGATCGTCCACCGCGGTGCCCTTCACATCGTTCTGGCGCAGGCCCATGCCCGGCGCGATGAAAACGCCGTAGACCTTGTGGCCCATAATCGTTACCGGCGCCCAGTCGGCCACCGGCAGATTGTTGAACCCGCCCATGGCCGGGCCGCTGAATCCGCCGCGCGGCGCCTGGATCAGGTTGTTGTGCTTCGGCGATTGGTCGTAGACGATCGCGATCCAGCAGTACGTGTTGGCGCAGAACGCATCCTGCGCGGCCGCGTTCGCGTATCCGCCCGCATCCGGCACCGGCGACGCCGTGGGCCGTACGACGCCGATGTCCAGCGTCTTGCCGTCCGACTGGCGCAGCACCTGGTAGAGCGGCCCGTTATAGGAGGCGTACAGCGCGCGCGTAGTGCTGTGCGCCGCCACGCAGGGGTTGCCTGCGGCGGCGTAGATGTCGCACGGACCTCGCGGCCGGGGCGGAGCCTCGCCCGCCGGTGTGGCCGTCGTCAACGCGGCGCCAATCAGCGTGAGCGCCCCTGCGAGCAGTAGCACAACATCGATTCTCGTTTTCATGCTTACCCGATCGAATCTTCCAGTGTAGTCTCAGTAAATCACACCCGCCGCGCCAGGCGCTGCACTGTCAATCCGTGTCCATCCGCGTCCATCCGCGGCTGGTCCTTTTCCAGCATCCCGCCAGAACCTGCTCGCCCCGCTTGTTTTTCGCCTCTTGAAAGCCGCTACAATTGCGGTCGCATGCACAAGCCAGTTCCGCTGGCGCTGCTGCTGTCGTTCGTCGGGATTTCATCGGGAGCACAGGCGCAGTCGCTCGAGCCCGGAGGTGAATCGTTCACCCTTTCGGCCCGCTGGTCGCAATATCTGCATCGGACATTCGGAGCCACGCGTTTGGGCATTCTCGCGGCCGAAACCGCTGTTGACCAGGGCCTTGGCGACCCGGCCTGTTGGGACGATTCGGCCACCTCCTACGTGCAACGGTATGCCCGGGCGTTTGACCGGCGATTGATCAAGAACACGGTCGAATTCGCCACCGGGGCACTGACCGGTGAAGACCTGCGGTATCGGCAATCGCGATCCCGCTCCACCCGGGCGCGATTCTGGAACGCCCTCCAGTCTTCTGTCACGGCGCGAATGCCGGATGGAACCCGGCGGCCTGCGTACACGCGGTTCTTCGCCAGCGCCACCACGGAGCTGTCCACGGCTCACTGGACTGGACAACGGATTCAAACCGTCTGGTTACTCCAGTCCATGGGATGGTCCACTCTCGACCAGGTGCAAACCAACCTGCTTGATGAGTTCGGCCCCGACCTTCGCCGCACTGCCGGGCGGATATGGGACGCAGCCCGCAATCGAACTCGGATCGGACCCGCGACGGTTAGGGATCGGTCCCGGCCCTGATAGCGCGGAATCCGCCACGGTCACTCCACGGTCGATGCGCCGGCGCAAGCCCCATGCCGGGCCGATACGATTCTCAGCGCTTCGTTGAATCGCGCTTGCCGCACGTTGTGCAAAAGCCGCTCCCAATGAACCCGGCCATAAACGATCTTCATCTGGTTGTCATCTAAAGTGACCTCGCCCGCCCAGAAGCGCCGCTGAAAGTCCCCGAATTCCGGCACCGTCTCACTCCAGTCGATCGGCTTGCCCGCCCAGCCCACGAACAGGAAGGCCATGGCGTAGAATATGTGCGCGATCTGCTGCATGAGAAAGAACCGGGCTAGTTGGTACTCATCCGGCGCTCCTCCAAAATACTCCTGAAGATAGGCCCTTTCCTCCGCGTCGTTGGTGACCAGCATATTCGCCACCACCGCCAGGTCGGCATACCGGTCGTTCCGGAAAGCTGCTTCCCAATCCACCAGCCACACGCGCCGTCCGTCGAAAAGCATATTGTCCGGCTTGAACAGGTCGTTGTGGCTCGACACCATGTCCCGATCGTGATGCGGATAAACCGCCGCCACCTGCGCGTACCGGGCGAATAGCTCGTCGCACTCGCCGCCGGGAAAAATTTTCGCCGCCCGAAACTTTTCGAGGAACCCGTCCACCGCAGTTCCTTTGTTCATCAGGAACATGCACGAGGTGTTGATATGGCCTGGCACTTCGGGAAACGGCGGCAGCCCGTGCAGCGACCGCAGCGCGGCGGGTACCCGAACCAACGCCTCGCCAGCCGGAAACGGGACTGTTTCCACAAAATCCTCGATCGACATCCGGTCTGCCGTGCTCATGTACCAGACGCGCGGCGCCAGGCCGGCTTGAGCCGCCGCCTTCATGCAGCCGTAGTGGCGCGCCGGATCGTTGGTCCGCTTGCTGATCTTCAACAGAAAGGGAGATCCTCGCACCACGATGCGAAAGACCAGCGACGCCGCGAGACCCTTCATCATGCGGACGTCTTCCATCTCTGTTGCCCCGAAAGCCTCTTGCAGGCCGCGAGCCACGGCTGCACGGTACTCTTGCGGAATCATGAAGTCCTCCGTTTGGGTTGGTAAAGGAAAGATGCGTCGAAACCAAATTCGCCGCTACGGGCAACGGTCTTCCGGTCGCGTGCTCCGCTGGTAGCCGCCCGTAGTTTTCACCGCTCAAATGCCCATCACTTCGGTGTCACATGAAACAGTCCGCCCGGATTCGCGTCCTCCAGCATCCATAACGACCCGTCGGGCCCTTCTTCGACATCGCGTATGCGATGGCCCACGTCCCAGCGCTCGGCTGCCTTGGCGCCCCCGTGGCCGTCGAAGACCACGCGCGTGAGCGACTTGCTCGCCAGGCCGCTGATCAGCCCGTTGCCGTTCCATTGCGGGAGGATCTTGCTGCCGTGGTAGAACATCAGGTTGCCCGGCGCGATTACCGGCACCCAATACAGCACCGGCTTCGCCAGGTCCGGCCGCGTGTCGGGCTTGTCAATGGGCACGCCGTTATAGTTCTCGCCGTACGAGACCAGCGGCCATCCATAATTCTTGCTCTTCTCGATCAGGTTCAGCTCGTCGCCGCCGCGCGGGCCATGCTCCACCTCCCACAATTCGCCGGTGGGCGAAAACGCCAGCCCGTACGGCGTGCGCACGCCGATGGCCCACGTTTCGGCCGGCGTCAGGTTGGGACCGTCGAAGGTATAGGTCCTGACCACCTTCGCGGTCTTCGCGGCTTCCGTGTCGCGCGGCGGATCGATCAGCGGAATCGTGGCAGCGCCGGTCTTGCCGAAATTGGGATTGCCCGGAGCAGGTTTGCCGTCCAGCGTCAGCCGCAGAATCTTGCCCTCGGGCTGATCTGGATCCTGGGCCGGAGTCATGCGCTGGCGGTCGCCCACCGCCAGAAACAGATACTTGCCGTCCGGCGAGAAAGCAATCTGTGCCCCCTCCTGCCCGCCTTTGCCCGTCGGCCTCTGGCGCCAAAGCACCTCGAAGTTCTCGAGTTTCGCGGACGTGGCGGTGGCGTTCAGCTTGGCGCGCGCCATCGCCAGCCCTCCGCCATACTCGCCCGGTTCGGCATAGGTGAGGTAAATACTGTGGTCGGTCGCGTAATGCGGCGAGAGGAAGACGCCGTGCATTCCGCTCTGGCCCTGCCAATAAACCGCGGGCGTGTTCTCCACCTGGATCTTCTCTCCCTGCTGGGAAACCAGCCACACCGGCCCGGGCTTTTCGGTGATCAGCATGCGGCCATCGGGCAGGAACGCCAGCCGCCAGGGCAATTTGAATGTTGCCACCGTGGTCATGGTGAACGGCAGGCTGGCTTCCGGCTTCTGTTCGCCCACATTCACCTGCGCCCAGGCCGTCGACGCCACTGAGAGAAGTAGCGCCGCATTCGCCAATTTCATCGTCATTTCTCCTCGCTTCTATTGAGCCCCAGCCCCAAGCCGTCCGGCGCTGAAGAATTCACTATATTCTGACAGTCTATCCTTTCACGCTTCGAACTTTGGGACTCCCGGTCAGGCGAACGCGTACTTCAAAATGGTATTTTCCTCCTGTGGACGAAGCACAGCGGCTGCGCGAAATCGTTCTTGATTCGCTCGATCGGGAGCAGGATGCGAGCGGTTTCGCCCGGCACGCGTATCGAAGCCGGACACAGTTTTATCGCGTGTTCCGCGCGATGATCGAGGAGACGCCGGTTGCCATGCGCCGGCGGTTGCTGCTGGAGAGGGCGGCCTGGCAGTTGTCTCGCACCCGGCTCTCCGTGACAGACATCGGTCTCGACGCGAATTACGGATCGCTGGAAGCCTTCACCCGGGCATTCCGCAATGCCTTCGGCGTTTCGCCGAGCCTCTATCGCCGCATGGGCGCAACCTATACTCACCTGCATTCCGCCAATGGAATTCACTACTGTTCCGGCGGGAATGACACGAAAGGAGCAGCTCGATTTATGGATCTCTTTGACATCTTCTCGGGCCAGGAGTCCTGGCATACGCGGCGTCTTCTCGACCTGGCGAAGACGCTGAACGACGAACAGTTGGACCGCCCTCTGAAAAACCGCATTCATGTATTTCCATGGGATGGTCCGGATCAGAGCCTGCGCCAGCTTCTGGACCGGATGGTTCAAACCAAGGAAGCCTGGGCCGCGGCGCTGACGGGCGGCAGCGCGCCCCTGTTTGACAATGCCCCGCCCCGGGAACGCACTCCTTCGGCCATGCTGGAGCGCCTGGAAAAAGCCGATCGGGGGTTTCACGGCGTCCTCACCGACGTGCGCGATCGGAGCGCCTGGCAGGACACCTTTGTCGATGCGTTGTGCGAACCCCCGGAAACCTTCACTTTTGGCGGCATGTTCGCACACGTGATTACCTTCAATGCCTACCGGCGGATGGTTGCCATCGATGTGCTGCGCGGCCTTGGAGTGAATGTCGAAGGCGTTGGCTGTCCCATGGAGTACCTCGAGAGCCTGGCGAAGCGTGACATCCGCGAGTGAAGAGTTGCTCGCTGCCGGTCGGCTGGGGTCTTACGTTGCCCTTCAACTTCCCGTTTGCCGACGATTCGGGAGTCATTCGTTTCTACTGCGGTAGAATCGAGTGAACTCATGCCATATGCCCCTGGTTCACACCTCGGACCCTACGAGATCCTGACACCGCTCGGTGCGGGCGGAATGGGCGAAGTGTACAAGGGCGCGGGATACGCGGCTGGACCGCGCGGTCGCGATCAAAATCGCATCCCAGGGATTCAACGAACGCTTCGGGCGCGGAAGCACGGGCCATCCGCACATCTGCCAGCTCTACGACGTCGGGCCTAACTACCTGGTGATGGGACTGGTGGATGGCCAGCCCCTGAAGGGTCCGCTTCCGCCCGCCGTGGCGGTCGCGCACGCCAACCAGATTCTGGACGCGCTCGCAACGTCTCCGGCTTCAATTCGACCTTCCCGGCGGCCCCCCTCACAAACCATTACCCACCCGATTTTTCCGCCCCGCGGATTCAACGCCAGGAACTGACTTCAGTGCGAGTGGTGCGTGCGTGCTGTCGGGCTCTGTCTTCGCATAGGCGTTCGGATCGTGGTCGAGCGCCCCTTCAGGAAGCCACTCCCACAGCGGCCCCAGGTCTTTTCGCACGAGGTCAAAATAATATCGGGGAAGCTGGGTGGTCTCCTGTTCAAAATAGGGAAGAAATTGCGGGTCTTTATCCAGTCGCTCGCGAACGTCTCTATGATACCTGAGCCTTCCAAACCCTTCCGTTGAAATAGCTCGTATGACGTTCATGCCCCGCGCGGTCAGCCCTCGGGTGGCGCGGAAGCGACGGGCCATCGCCTTCCAGGAAAACGAATACGCTGTGAGATCAATAATGTGATCGTAGAAGTCGCACCAAGAATAGTTCCCGGGCCTGACGTTCATGGCCTGGTTGTTATTCAGGAAATGAAATGGGAAGGGCAGCACTCGGTTGGCGCGCTGGTAATCCAGGTTGAGCGGCGCGGCGCGGCCGAACGCCGTAAGCAGCGAATAGCCGGGAAATGTTCCGGGCGCCAGATCCAGAAATCGCTTCGTGAGTTCAAAGGACTCCGGCCCCCGGTCGGTATCGAGTCCGAGCACGAAATTGGCTTGTACGTACGGTATGTACCGCAAAATCAGATTGACGTGTTCGGCTACCTGGCGAACTTTATCCATCCCTGTTTGTGCGCCAGTCTTCGACTTGTTGCCCAAATCGAACCATGATTCAATGCCGGGCAGGAGCGCCTGAAAGCCATTGCGCTTGAGCCGTTCCAAGTGCGGTTCCGAAAGGATGGATAGACTGCTCTCGGCGATGAACTCGATACGGCCCCGAGGCACCGCTCGCTCAATCACATCCAGGTAATCATCAAAGCGGACGCCGAAATTGGGATCGTGCCACGCAACCGTGGGCCGTCTGAACTTCGTCAGCAGGAAACGGAGGTCCTCTTGAATTCCGTCGAAGTCCAGCGACTGGTAGGGCACGGCGGCATCGATGCAGAAACTGCAGGTATAGGGGCATCCTAGGCTGCCGAGCATGGGAACGATCTTGATGAGGGGCGCCGTTTTGAGCGTGGGTTCGATAAACTGCCAGCGCTCGCGGACCCCTGGGAGTGTTTTCGGCTGCTGCCTGGCTGCAATTTGAATCCCAACCGGCCGATGCGGGCAGCATTCCCGCAGAATTTCGTGGAGCGTCTCCCTGTCGGTAAAGCCCAGGACGTAATCGAAGTACCGCAGCGCATCTTCCGGGTAGCAACGGGCATGAGGTCCCCCAATCGCGGTGATGGCCCCTCGGGAGCGGAACAGATTGCTCAGCGCGTAGGCGGTATGAGCCGCGTCGGTGAAAGCACCGATGAAGACCAAATCGACCTTGGACGGCAATTCCGTTATCAGATCTTCCAACCCTGTATAGCAAACGAACGAAACGTCATGCCCTTGCTCCCGGCACCACACACCAATTACCTGCGGCATGATGCTGGCAAGATTGGGATTCATCACGCGAGCATACAAAGCGCGCGTAGGGCCCCTCGAAACGATGTCTATGATCCCAATGTGAAGTTTTTTCATGGCAGGACGACTCAACAGTTCTCGGACGGTTCTGAAATGAGTCTATGCTATTTCGCCACGGCGTATGTCCCTTGAAGCTGCCTACTCACGGATTCCGCCTCGCGGACTTGAGGGTAATACTGGATTGATCTCGCTGATACCCAGCGTTTACGCATTCACGTCAATGGTTTAGCGCCGATGGTTTCTTTTAGCGCCACGAAGGCCAGAGGCGGTCCACATGGCGGAACCGGCGTTATGCGCCAAACTCGGCCGTTCCATCGAAGTTCTGAATGGCCCCTGATTTACCAGAAGCACTCAACGGAACCAGACGCAACGCGTCATCGTATCTCATCAAACGGACTGGGGTAGTCACCCGCCTTTGGTTCGAGTTTCGGCCTGTGCGATGAGGTGGCGCCAAGTGCCCTGGCGGCTCTCCGCAGATCGTCCGCCCCAACCCACAGCATTCCTCCGTAGTGGCCGGAACCGGCGCAGAAAACTTGCATCGAAATATCACTGATATTCGCTGCGGCCAATGTCTTCGCGGTGTCCGCCACTGCTCCGGGCCGGTCTTCGTCCTGGATCAGAAACCCGGTCTTCATCCTGGTCAGCATGAGGCCCTTGGTTTTGGCCGCCCTTCTCAATGCGCCACTAATTTCCGGGATGAGATCCAATTCGGACTTGTCCGCGTCGTGCTGGAGCAGCGAGATGCCAAGCAGGTTAACTCCTTCGCCTTGTAGGGCGGCCAACACACGTGCCGCCTCTCCGGGCTCATCCGATACGGTCAAGCAAAAACTGTCGATTCGTCTGATTTGGTCCGGCACGATCACCTCACCATCTGTACAGGGTTGCGGCCCACGTCCAGCCGGCGCCGATAGCTGCGAACAAAAGCAGATCGTTCTTGTGGATCAGTCCACCGCGGTTTGCTTGATCCAGCAGCAACGGTATGGTAGCGCCGGCAGTGTTCGCGTAGAACTCCAGATTGGTTTGCATTCGTGAATAAGGGATATTGAGTATTTCGGCTGTCCTCCTGAGCACGTGCGCAGAAGCTTGGTGCGGAATGATCATCGAAACATCTTCGAGTCCCAGGCTGTTCAGGCACAGAATCTGCCGAATACACTCGGGCAGCGCGGCGGTCGCCTTTTCGTATACAGCCCTTCCGTTCATCCTAAAGTAGCCGTCGGTCGGAAGAACCGTGAAATCATCCATTCCGGTGCCATCAGCGAAGAGAATGCTGGAGAACATCCCGTTCACCCGGTCGACCCTCTCGAGCACCACGGCGCCACTGCCGTCGCCGAAGAATACGCAATTGCGGTCATTCCAATTGGTCACTTTGGAGTAGGTGTCCGCACCGATGACTAGCGCCCGGTCGTACACCCCATTCTGGATGAATTGTCCGGCGATTGTTATGCTGTAGAGAAACCCGGAGCAGACCGCGGCCACATCGAGTGCCGGGCATCCGTTCCGAATCCCCATCTTGTTCTGCGCCATGCATGCCGACGAAGGCACCGTGCGGTCGGGTGTCGAAGTGGCCACGATGACTAGATCAATTTCGTTCGGATCCAGGCCCGCCGAAGCGATCGCGCTCAGCCCTGCACGGGCTGCAAGGTCCGATGTGTACTCCTCCGAGTCAGCAATGCGCCGCTGTCGAATTCCCAGAGTCTGTACAATCCACTCCGGAGAGGTTGGCAGGTTCCCGACAATTTCTTCGTTAGTCAGAATCCCGGCCGGAACATACGAGCCGGTCGATCTGATGGAAACGCTGTCAAACCGGCTGTTTCGAATTGCCACGGTGCCCCTTTCCAGCAGACGTACGACTCGGTTCTCTGGCTTGCTGGAGCGCAACGGATATGGCTCCTGGTTCCGCCGCCAAAGCCAGAGGACGAGCGACGCCCTCCGGGCGCTTTAGTCGCGGCTATAGTGGTTGCCGCTATAAGAGAGTATTTTATCCGAATTCGTCGTTGAGAGAGCCTTAGAATGCGCGGACTCGATTACCACTCGCCAGTGGGTGGTGAGGTAAGCTACACTGCACGCGTCATAATCGGGGTCACCAACTGGACCGCTCGGTCGTCCTCCTGCACCATGCGCCGGAATTTCTGCACGGCGCGCTGCTTGTCAATCTGGTATTGTTTCTTCATCCGCGACTCTCCTTGCGAAACCATTTGCCGGACCCTATCAGGGCTCCGGCGAGAATCGCTGGTTTCAACTAAATTCCGGGCAATCTCAAATCAGTTCCGGACTTTGAAATATTTTTTCGCCCACCCACCAACTACTTACAGCTCCTCCCCCCCGGCCCGGGCCGTCACGTCTGTTAGCTTGGCCTCGTAAGCGGGACCTGCACCCCGCGACTTCGTAACGCGGGCCTCCTGGCCCGCGATTTTTTTTTGAAATTTTTTGAAAAGGAGTTCTACCGATGTCTACCCCTGCGCAAATCGCAGCCAACCGCGCCAACGCGCAAAAGTCCACCGGCCCCCGCACCCCCAAGGGCAAGGCCGCCTCTCGTTTCAACGGCCTCAAGCACGGCCTCGACGCCGCGTCCATCGTCATCCCCGGCGAAGATCCCGCCGACTACGAAGCCCTCGCCGACGATTTCCGCCGCGAGTTCCACCCCTCCTCCGCCCTCGAGCACCACCACGTTGAGACCATCATCCGCTCCGCCTGGCTCAAACGCCGTCTTCAGCGGACCGAAGCCAAACTCTACCGCGCCCTCTTCGCCGAAGGCCCCGACCCCGGCGATCTGGACGTCGCCGTCCTCTGCGATTCTCCCGTCGCCAGGCTCATCCACAAAGTCTTCGCCCAGATCGCTTCCCTCGACCGCGCCTTTTCCCATGCCGTCAAGGAATTGCGCCGCATTCAGAGCAGCGCTGAGTCCGCGCTCGATCTCCTCCTCGATGCTCCCCTCCCCGTCGATCTCGCGCGCTTCTCCCAGCCCCGGCCCCCGGCCGTTGCCGCCCGCGATGTCGATCCCGACCTTCGCCAGTAGCCCGCCCCGCCGCTCACCGAAACCCGAATTTGATTCCACACCACCTTCACATCACCGTTTTAGTAGGGTAGGCGTCCTCGCCTGCCCGCGCGCGCAGCGCGCCTTTGGTTTTCGATACCATAAACGGAACATGAAATCCGGCAAGCGAATCACTCCTGCGCTGTTTCTCTGCGCTCTCGTTGCCCAACGCGCCGGGCTCCCGGTCGGCGCCACCTCCCAGCTCGCGACACCAAGTGACTATGTTTCCCTATGACCCGGCCCTGCTTGCGGCCGTGACGTCGCCGCCGGCAAGCATCGATGACGTCGTCCGCGCCATGGAAGCCATCGACGCGGCGTGCGTCGATACCGACGGCCTCAAGTGGTTCAACTGGCTCTACCTCGAGGTCACCCGCGCGGTCGAAGCGCGCGTCGCCGCCGGCGGCTTCCAGGATCCGGCGTGGCTCGCCGTTCTCGACGTCCGTTTCGCGGCTCTCTACTTCGGCGCGCTGAAGGCACGGCTTTCCGATGAGGGCAGCGTGCCCGAGTGCTGGCAGGTGCTCTTCGACCGGCGCAGCCAGTCCGCCATCGCCCGCATTCAGTTCGCGCTGGCCGGCATGAACGCGCACATCAATCGCGACCTGTCGGTCGCGCTCGTCGCCATGGGCAGCGCTCCCGTCCACGGCGGAGAGCACTATATGGACTACACGGCGGTAAATACGACGCTCGATGCATTGGTGGACACCGCCAGGCAGACGCTGAACGTGCGGCTTCCGGGTGATAAGCTGCCCGAAGTCTCCCGCCTCGAGGACACCATCGCCGCGTTCAGCCTGAGCGCTGCCCGCGAGAACGCCTGGAACAAGGCCGAAGTGCTGTGGAGCCTCGGCGGATTGCCGGACTTACGTGCCCGAACCATGCAAGCCGAAGATGGCCTCGCGGCCGTGATCGGGAAAGCCCTCCTCGTACCCGCTCCCTGGTCATGAGATTGTGCGGCAGGCTTCAGCCTGCTGCGGGCTTCAGCCCGCTGGCCTCGGAGTGGATGCTACACCGCCAGCATCCGCACCGCTCCGTACACCGCGAACGCTGCCGCACAAGGAGCCCACAGCCGCGCCAGCCGCGGGTGGCCCCACGCCATCCCCACCAGCATCGCCGCCGCCAATGGACTGAGCGCGTGCAGACGAATCGCCTCCGCGAACTGCCCCCTGCTGATCGCCGCCAGCGCATGAGTAAGCCCGCACAGCGGGCACGGCCTGCCGGTCAGCCAGCGGAATCCGCACAGCGGAAGATCGGGCGGCGTCATCAGGTAAAGAGCGGCGAACAGTCCGGCGACGGCCGCCACCCGCACCGCGCGCGGGTTCATGCGATGCGTTCCGGCGTCTGTGGATCGAATCCGACCAGTTCCTGGTAGGCGATCGTGATCGCCGCGAAAGTAAGCGGGATCGTCACCAGCAGCCCGACGATGCAGCATAAGAATCCGAGCAGGTTCACCAGGGCGGTCAGCAGCAGGAACATCGTGAAACCGAAATAATCGTTGCGCGTGACCGCGTGGCTCGCCTGCATCGCGGGCCAGAAATCCATCCGCTTGTCGATGATGAAGAGATAGGTGAACTTGTACATCGCGGCTACTACTAGGCCGGGAATGATGCACAGCAGTGTGCCCAGAAATACAAATAGCCCGATCAGGAGCGAAGCCACCAGGGTCGGGATGAAAAAGTTGAAGCCTTTGAACAGATCGGCAAACTCCGGGTTGCGGCCCATCAGCTTCTTCAGGAAATAGAAATGGAAGCCCGCCACCAGCGCACCCTGGATCAGCGGAACCCCGTTCAGCAGAACGAATACCAGTGCCACCAGAACGATGTTGCCGAGGTCCGCCTTGACCACTTCCCATCCGGCACCGATCCATCGGCCCGGCGTGGCGGTGATTCCCGTCCGGGCCACGAAAGGCACGTCGGCCGGGACGGCCGGAGCAGGACCGGCGAGCGACTGTCCGCAGTTCGGACAGAACTGTACGCCCGTGTTCACTTGGGTACCGCAGCTATGGCAGAACATGATTGCGAATCATAGCACTTGGATGAGACGAACGTATGGCGCCTCACACCGGCGCCGTGGAGCTGGCAGCCGCCGTGGGCTACATCACTGCGGGAAGCGTCAGGCCGGCCTTCGACAACGACCGCTGGAGCATGCTCTCGGCCGTAATTTCCGGTACGTTTCGCGAGATCGAGATCTCCGAAACCAGCATATGCCGCGCGCGGTCCAGCATCTTCTTTTCACGGAACGAGAGCGGCTTGTCCACGTGAATCTGCAGCAGGCCCTTGAAAACCTCCGCGGCCTTCAACAGGTTCCCGCTTTGCATCTTGTCCGTGTTTTCCTTGAACCGCAGCTTCCAGTCGGACGCCATGGCGCACCAGCCCGTAGCCAGAAACGAAAGCACGCGTGAGACTTCGCGGTCTTTGGTTACCCGGCGCAGGCCGATGTTTGCCACGTTGGAAAATGGCACCAGAACGGTCATGCTGTTGCAACCGAATCGCAGCAGATAGAACCTTTCGAGTGCGGCACCGAATGTGCGGCTGGAGATATTCTCGATCGTCCCAACGCCTTGGTTGGGATACACTACTTTGTCACCGATCTGAAACGTCATAGACGGGGTCCCCTCTAACCACCGTTGTTGAGTGCTGTTACAGAATATATGCGACGACCATAAATACTACGCCGTACCGTACACCCTGTCAAGAGGGTTGTGTGTTGAAAACCCGCACAGGATGCGGGTTTTCGAACCAATCCAGTTAGTCGCGAAAGCCATGAGTGCGGAGCGGCAGGGGGCGACACCAAGACCGCGTACACTCTCTCAAGGTGTAATATTGGCCTTGGTAGTACTGCGGGCCTATTCCCCGGCTGCTGCCACCTCCGCGCCTTCCTTGCCCTCCAGCGGCATTCCGCGCTCCGCTAGAAGGAGCCGCCGCAAGGTGCGCAAATCGTTGAGGATTCGGCGGCTGCTGGTGATGTGGAGGTTGAGTTTGGCGAGATTGTAGGAAACCAGAAGTAATGCTTCTTTGCGGCGGTCCGCCTGATCCTGTTCGGCGGTGGCAATTTCAGCCTCGACTTCGCGCCGGGCCTCGTCTACCGCTTCCGCCAGCAATCGCACGTATTCGTGCGAACCCTCGATGTTGTCAAATGGAGTCTCGGGCTGATAGCTCACGCTCTCCCTTTCTGATCCCCCTGCTGGCACAGGTGGTCCTGACAATTGTTGGTGCGTTCCTAATTGTTACACCAAAAGCCGCTCGTTGCAAACCGGTTAAACTTGGATTCTTGGACGGCAACCCCACGCTCAAAGCGGCCATCGTCGACGATGAGGAGCTGGCGCGCGGCTATCTGCGGGAGCTTCTGCGCGCCCATCCCGATATCGAAGTGGTGGCCGACTGCGCCAACGGCTTCGAGGCCGTGAAGGCCATCGCCGAGACCTGCCCCGATCTGCTCTTCCTCGATGTCCAGATGCCCAAGCTCGACGGCTTCGAGGTGCTGGAGCTCATCGACCCGGCGCACCTCCCCGTCGTCGTCTTCGTCACCGCCTACGATCAATATGCGTTGCGGGCCTTCGAAGCGCACGCCGCCGACTATCTTCTGAAGCCCTTCGATGCCGGCCGTTTCGAGCGCGCGCTCGAGCGCGCCCGCTCGCGAATCGGCGACCGCCGACCGCTCGCCGCCCTCACGATGGAGGCGCGAGCCGCGGGCGAGCGGCCGCGTCGACTCGTCGTCCGGGACGGAGTCCGAGTACACGTAATCCCGCTCGCCAAACTCGACTACGTCGAAGCGCAGGACGATTACGTTGCGTTGCACTCCGATGGCAAGAGCTACCTCAAGCAGCAGCCCATCGGCGATTTGGAATCGCTGCTCGACCCGGCCTGTTTCGTCCGCATCCACCGTTCCGCGATCGTCAATCTCGAGCGCGTATCCCGCATCGAGCCCTACGGCAAAGACAGTCGTGTCGTGATCCTGTCCGACGGCACCCGTCTCCCCGTCAGCAGGGCAGGGTATTCGCGGCTAATGGAGGCAATGGGGGAATGAAGGCGTCAGGCGTTAGGCTTCAGGCTTCAGCCGGTCTCTGCTCCGGGTCGGCTGAGCGCCCGCCCCGGAAGACACGCACGCTGACGCCTAATGCCTGAAGCCTGACGCCTGAAGCCTGACGCCTGAAGCCTTCTAGCCCCACGGCACTCTCACCTCCACCCGAAACACCCCATCCCGCGCGAGAACATCCACCCTCCCCCTGCCCCCAAACCCCACTTCCACCCGCCGCCGCACGTGCGCCAGACCGACACCCAGCTTGGCAGCAGGCGTGGCATCGGGATCGAAGGCGTTCTCCACTGTGACCACGACCTGCTCGTCCCGGCGCGTGACCGCGATGCGGATCTCGCCGCCTTCGAGCAGTCCCGCGATGCCGTGCTTCACCGCATTCTCCACCAGCGGTTGCAGCAGCAGAGCCGGGATCTCGCAGTCTTCACAGCCGGCATCGATCTCCTCCACCACCCTCAGGCGCGCGCCGAAACGCACCTGCTCCACCGTCAGGTAGCTGCGGGCCAGGGCCAGCTCGTCGCGCAGCGGAATGCTTTCACGCCCGCCCAGCACGAGGCTGCTGCGCAGGAAATCGCTGAGCCGGACGCACATCTCCCGGGCGCGCGCGCCGTCCTGTGTGGCCAGGGCGGCGATCGAGTGCAGGCTGTTGAAGAGGAAGTGAGGGTTGATCTGCATGCGCAGCGCCTGCAGCTCCGCGTCACGCGCCAGCGTTCGCGCTTCGGCGGCGCGCTGCTCCGCCTCGCGCGAGGCCTCGGCCGCAAGGCCGGTATAGTGCAGGCCCGCCGATAGCAGGTAGAGAATCACGCCCAGTGCGAACAGCAGGCTCAGGTTGGGAACAGGCTGCCTGAAGAGGCGCGCCGCTAGCCACGCGCCGCCGGACAGGACACCCGCCGCGCAGGCGCCCGCGGCGGTCCAGGTGCCGGCCAGCCGCGTGACTTCGGAAAGTCGCAGCGGCTGCACCCGGCAGATGTACCACGGCGAGAGACACTCAAAGGCGAAGACCAGGCACGCCGGCAGCAGGGTCGCGGTGGCCGGCAGCAGAGCGCTCCCCTGCGCTCGGGAGAGGAACGCGAGCAGGCCGGCCAGCGGGACCCACGCGGCCAGATAGAGGACGAGCCGGGCTCGTCCGGCGAGGATGGGATGCATGAGGCACCGTCGTGCTAGTTCTTGATATCGACGCCGCCGAAGATAGCCTCACCCTTCACAATGAGCTTCTTCAGGCCGGGTGAGTCGTCGGGCGGCTGCGAGGTAGAGTCCGAAAATCCTCCGAAGATTCCCGTGCCCTGCGAGATCACCAGCCAGTTCTGCGGAACCTTGATCTCAACGCCGCCGAAGATGGCGCTCACCTGCACCACCGCGGAATCGCCGGCCATGCCCGCCTGCCGCAGGTTGAGCTCTCCTCCGCCGAAAAGCGCTGTGATGGATGCGCCGCGAAAATCTCCGTCGGTCACCCGGCGTTTGAACCCGCTGAATACCGCGTTCGCGCTGAACACCCCTTCCCTAACCTGGGCGTTCGGACGCGGCGCCCACAGTTGGGGACCCGAGAGCCGGTTGACCAGCATCAGCAGCCCGACGCCGATCAGGATCAGCGGCCAGAAGTCGTCCCACGAGAGACGAATCAGGTTCATGTTGTCCGCCAGGAACAGTGCGCCGATCCCCACCAGGACGCCGCCGAACACCCGTGGACCCGTCCCCGGTGCGTCCACCAGCCGGGCCAGCCCCGCCGCGATCAGGATCACCGGCCAGTAGCGATACCACTGGTCCATGTACAGCACGTGCAGGTTGTTCAGCAGAAACACCAGTCCGATCGCGATGATCACCAGCGCTGGAAGCAGCCCGGTCGAGGAGCGCCACTGGTGAGGCCTGAAATCGTCGTTTCTCATGAGTTCAGAGTATGGCAGCGCCGTCCGGCAATCACCGCGAAATCGGTGAACGGCGGTGGACTACCGGTGAACCAACGATGCGCGGGCATCGAGTACCGCGCTCATCTGGCGGCGAAACTCCCCTTCGGAAAACCGCTGCGCCCACGATTGGAGCTCCACGGGCCGAAACTGGGGCTCCAGCTCCTCGAAGCGCGCAATGGCTGCCTCCATCGCACCGGCGTCCGGCTCGGAGTAGAAGATACCGCCGAAGGAAGGCACGGTTTCCAGTGCGCCCCCGCGGCCGTAGGCGATCACCGGCTTGCCGCTCGCCATGGCTTCCACGGGCGTGATCCCGAAGTCCTCCTCGCCGGGCAGCAGGAACGCGCGGCACCGGGCATAGAGCTCGCGAAGCTCACCATCGGAGACCCGGCCCGCGAACTCGATATTCGGCGCTGCCATCGCGCGCAGCCGCGCATACTCGGGGCCGGCGCCCGCGATCTTCAGGCGCCGCCCGCTGCGCGCAAAACATCGCACCGCCGAATCGATCCGCTTATAGGGCGCCAGCTCGCTGACGATCAGGAAGTAGTCGTCCGGCGGCCGCCGGTAGAACGAATCGACGTCCACCGGCGGGTGGATCACCATCGATTCGCGGCGATAGGTCTTCCAGATACGCGTCTGCACGTTGCGGCTGTTGGCGATGAATTCGTCGACCCGCGCGGCTGAAGCATAGTCCCACAGGCGCAGATAGTTGGCCAGCGGCGTCATCACCGCGCGCTTCCATCGCGCGCGCGTCCACTCGTTGCGGTAGGCCGGGTAGAGGTCCCAAAGGTATCGCATGGGCGTGTGGCAGTAACAAATGTGCCGCGTATCGCTGGACGCGATCACACCTTTGGCCGGGCCGGATTCGCTGCTGATCACGAGATCGTACCCGCGCAGGTCCAGGCTCTCCAGCGCCATCGGCATCAGCGGCAGCAACGACCGGTGCCAGCGTCGCAGCGGATCGAGAAAGGACGCGGTGATCTTGTGACTGCGCACCTCCGGGCTCAGGTTCGCAGGGTCGCAGAAGAGTGTGAAAATGTCCGCATCGGGCATCAGGCGGCAGAGCGCGTCCAGCACTTTCTCGCCGCCGCGGCGATTGAGCAGCCAGTAGTGGACGATGGCGGTTCTCATCCAGCGCAACTTCAGCATACAGCGCACGTCCCTCTGCCGGGCGGTTTTACGAGATTTTTGCGAGTGTTTTACCCCTGTAACAACGACCGCATGATATCCAGATTTTATGGGGATGCGGGCTGCCGTCTCGGTGAAAAGATTCGATCCGCTGCTGCGCGACATCGACTTGCCGCACACGGCGACATACTTCCCGGCCGGCTTCCCTCTGGAGCTGGCCACCAACTCGCGCGATGTGATCGACGCGGCACAGGAATCGTGGCGCTACTGGGATCGCGAGTTCGATGTCGAGCCGGTTCGCTTCCATGTGATCGTGGAGCCCGAGGGCGAGCTCGCCGGCCCTCCGGCTTGGCGCATGCGCGGCCACCTGGTACAGGCCGTGTCCGATGCCCACAATTTCGCGGCCATGGATTCACGCTCACTGTTCGGGAGCATCCACGTATCCCAGAAAACGGCGGCGGACCACCCGTGGCTCCGCTGGTTCTACGTGGAATCTATGGCGTACATGATGCTCGTGCAGCGCTACGTCGTGGCCGTGCACGCGGCCTGCGTGGCTCGCGATGGGCTGGGGCTGCTCCTCTGCGGTCCGTCGGGAGCGGGCAAGAGTACCCTGGCGTTTGCCTGCGCCCGCGCGGGATGGACCTATGTCGGCGACGATTGCTCCTGGCTGCTGGCCGATTCCGCGGATCGCGTCGTCATCGGCAAGCCGCACCAAGTGCGCTTCCGCGACGATGCGCCGCATCTCTTTCCGGAATTGGAAGGACTGATCGCGCGCGCCAGGCCGAACGGAAAGCTCTCCATTGAAGTCCTGACCTGCGCGCTTCCCGGGATCGCCACGGCGCGGCGCTGCGAGGTGCGGGGCCTGGTCTATTTGCAGCGCGGGAGCGGCGCAGTGCCGCGTCTGGAACCGATGCTATCGCCCGATGCCGTGGCCCGGATGCTGCTTGACATGCCCAGCTACGGCGAGGATGTGAACGCGATGCACGAGCGAACCGTGTGCGGGCTGCTCGGCGTTCCCGCCTGGCGCCTGCATTACGATTCGCTGGCCGACGCCTTGACCCTGCTCTCCGGGATTCAACCAGAATGAAGA
>DATJYW010000102.1:0-2921 GCA_035499435.1 Candidatus Acidiferrales bacterium
TGTCGCGGCGGCCGACCACGTGATCGACACCTATCGCACTACCGACGCGCCGGTCACCGAAAAGGACTGGGAGCGCGCCCGCCTCATGGCGGCGCATGCGCTCGCCGTGGACCCCGACGACGGCGTGCGCGGCAAGGTGCGCATCGCCGAGGGCCATCTGGCGCGCATCAACGGCACCGTGCATCGCAAGCCGGAAGACCTGAACCTCGCGGTCGAAAAATTCACGGAAGCTCGCAGGCTGTTGCCGAGATCGCCCGATCCGGAGCTCGGGCTGGCGCGCGTCTATGTCTACGGGCTCAAGGACATCGACAAGGCCTACGACGCGCTCCAGGAAGCACAGAAGCTCGGCTATCAGCTCGGGAACCGCGAGAAGCTGCAGCTTGCCGACGGCTATCGCGACCGCGCCGACCGGCTGTGGTGGGATTCGCGCAGCGTGCGCGGATTGCCTCCCGAGAAGGACCAGATCCAACGCGCTGCCGACGATTACCAGCGCGCGCTCGAGTTGTACCAGGGGATCGCTCCGTTCGGTAAGGCGCTGGCGAACATCGTGCGCGTGCGGCTCAGCCTGGAAAGCGTGAACTACCGCCTGCACGAGATCGAGACCCCGCAGTAGTATGGCCGTCACCCGCAGCCGAGCCCGGGACCGCACTGAAGTTCGCCTCGCCACCGCGCCCCGATCCTGGCGCACGCGCGAGCTGTTGCTCATGCTGGCAGCGGCGCTCCTGGTGGGCGGCGGGCTCTTCCAGGTCCATCGCGCCAAGGCCGGGGGACTTCCGGAGATCGGCCATGCGCTCGCGGCCAAGCGCCTGCTCAATCTGAACGAGCTCAATACTCGCGAAGACCTCCTGCCTGCCCTGACTCCGTATTTCCCCAAGCTGCGCGACCGGCAGGAGACGGCGCGGGCCATCTACTATCTGGGCGGCGGGCTTTCCAACGTGGGCGCCATCGCGCGCCACAAGCTGCTCACTGCCGATCAGTTCCGCCTCCTTAAGCCGCTGTTCGTAGTACGCCGCCCGGCTCAGTTCGAGCGGGCGTTCTACCTTTGGATTTCTCTTTTCTTTGCCGCGTTCCTGCTGGCCCACCTCTGGTGGGGCGTCCGCGGTTTCCGGGGCGATCAGACATTCTTGCCGGCGCTGTTGCTGCTCGGCGGTATCGGGCTGATCGAGATGGTGAGCCTGCGCGATCCGGTGCGCGACAATCTGCTGTTCGTCGATTTCGCACAGGGAGTAGTCATCGGCGTGATCCTGATGGTGATCCTCAGCGCTTTGGATTTCGAGCGCCTCGCGGGCAAACTCAGCTACGTGCCGCTGATGGCCAGCTTCGCGCTCAGCGTGCTGCTGGTTCTCTTCGGCAGCGGCCCCGGCACGAGCGACGCCAAGGTCAATCTCTTCGGATTCCAGCCGGTCGAGATCATCCGCCTCCTGCTGGTGTTCTTCCTGGCCGGATATTTCGCCCATCGCTGGGACATTCTGCGCCACGCGCGCGAGACACGCGAGTCTCTTGCGGCCCTCACGCACCGGTTCGATATGCCGCCGGTCGAGTACACGCTGCCCGTGCTGGTGTGCGTCGCGCTCTGCCTGGTCTTCTTCTTCGCCCAGCGGGACATGGGCCCGGCGCTGGTGTTCGCGTGCCTCTTCCTGGTGCTCTACGGGATCGCGCGCGGCGGCGTGCTGGTTCCCGCGCTGGGCCTGGCGCTGCTGCTGTCCGGATTCGCCATCGGCACGCTGCTCGGCGTGCCCCACACCGTGGGCGAGCGCGTTTCCATGTGGCGCTCTCCCTGGGACAACATGGTTCACGGCGGCGATCAGCTTGCCGATTCGCTCTGGGCGTATTCCTCGGGCGGCCTCACCGGCTCCGGCATCGGTGAGGGGGAGCCCAACCTGGTGCCCGCCGGCCATACCGACCTCATCCTCTCCACGCTCGGCGAAGAGGGAGGATTCCTCCTGGTCGCGCTGGTCTTCGCTCTATATGCATACCTGGTCTGGCGGGCTTTCCGCATCGCACTGCGCGCGCGCACCGATTACGAGTTCTTCCTCGCCGCCGGGCTGGCCGCCGCGACCGCGCTCCAGGTCCTGCTCATCGCCGGCGGCTCTCTCGGCGTGCTGCCGCTCTCGGGCGTGGTGACGCCGTTTCTCAGTTTCGGCCGCAGCGCCATGATCGCCAACTTCGCGGTGTTCGCGATCCTGCTCTCGATCTCCGGGCGGGAGGGCGACGCGGAGCGTTCCGCGCCTTTCCGCATCCCGGTCTTTGCCGCCGGGATGATCTTCGCCGCCCTGGGCGCGGTCACGCTGGGTAAGGCCGCCTATGTTCAGGTCTTCCGGAGCGGCCCGACCCTCGGCGAAGGCACGCTGGTGGTACAGGCCGATGGCGCGAGGCGCTACCAGTACAATCCGCGGCTGCAGGAGATCATGCGCGAGATCCCCAAGGGCACCATCTACGACCGCAACGGACTGCCCCTGGCTACCAGCGACTGGGCCGAGTTGGAAAAGCACCGCGCCGATTACCGCACCCTCGGCATCGATATCGACACCGCCTGCCACCGCACCGACCAGCGGCATTATCCCTTCGGCGGCCTGACGTTCGATCTGCTCGGCGACCTTCGCACGCGCACGCGGTGGGGCGCCAGCAATACGTCCTTCGTGGAGCGCGATTCGGCGCGCCGCTTGCGAGGCTACGACGATCGGCCCACGCTGCTCGAGATCAAAAATCCCAAGACGGGTTCGATGGAGCGCGTGCTGCGCTACGACTACCGCGAGCTGGTACCGTTGCTGCGATACCGGCACGAGCCCAACAACCCCGCGGTGCGGCGCGTGCTCGACCGCCCGCGCGACGTCCGCATGTCCATCGACGCGCGCCTGCAGGTGCAGGTCGCGAGCATCCTCGCGAAGCAGTTGCAACAGGCCCATGTGGACAAGGGCGCC
>DATJYW010000103.1:0-6549 GCA_035499435.1 Candidatus Acidiferrales bacterium
TATACCCGCGGCATCCACCGCGACATGTACCGCGGCAAGCTCTGGACCATGCGCCAGTTCTCCGGTTTCGCCACGCCCGAGGAAACCAACCGCCGCTATCATTACCTCCTCCAGCAGGGCCAGACCGGCCTCTCCGTAGCCTTCGACCTGCCTACCCTCATGGGCTACGATGCCGACCACCCCATGAGCGAAGGCGAAGTCGGTAAGTGCGGCGCCAGCGTCTCCTCTCTCGAGGACATGGAGATCCTCTTCCGCGGCATACCCCTCGGCGAAGTCACCGTCTCGATGACCATCAACTCGCCTGCCGCGGTCCTTTGGGCCATGTACCTCGCGGTCGCCGGACAGCAGGGGGTTGACTTCGGCCGCCTCTCCGGCACCCTCCAGAACGACATCCTCAAAGAGTACATCGCGCAGAAGGAATACATCTTTCCGCCCAAGCCTTCCATGCGCCTGGTCACCGACACCATCGAGTTCGGCGCGCGCCACACCCCCCGTTTCAACCCCGTCTCCATCAGCGGCTACCACATCCGCGAGGCCGGCTCTACCGCCGTGCAGGAGCTCGCCTTCACCCTCCGCGACGGCATCGAGTACGTCGATTGGGCGCTCGCTCGCGGCCTCGCTATCGACGATTTCGCGCCCCGCCTCAGCTTCTTCTTCAACGCCCACAGCGATTTCTTCGAGGAGATCGCCAAGTACCGCGCCGCGCGCAAGATCTGGGCATACTGCATGCGCGACCGCTACGGGGCGAAAAGCGATCGCAGCTTGAAGCTCCGCTTCCACGCGCAGACCGCGGGCTGCTCTCTCACCTGGCAGCAGCCCAACAACAACGTGGTCCGCACGGCCCTCCAGGCGATGGCCGCCGTGCTCGGCGGTGCGCAATCGCTGCACACCAATTCGCTCGATGAGGCCTACGCCCTGCCCAGTGAGCACGCCGTCACCATCGCGCTCCGCACCCAGCAGGTCCTCGCCTATGAGAGTGGCGTCACCGCCGCGCCTGACCCCCTCGGCGGCAGCTACTTCCTCGAGAAGCTCACCACCGAGACCGAAGAGGCCGCCGGCCGCTACATCCGCCGGATCGACGAGATGGGCGGCATGGTCGCCGCCATCGAAGCCGGCTTTCCCCAGACCGAGATCGCTGCCGCCAGCTACCGCTACCAGCGCGAAGTCGAAGCCGGCGAGCGCTTCATCGTTGGCGTCAACCGGTTCCAGAGCGACGACCTGCCGATCGAGCTTCTCCAGATCGACGAAACCAGCGCCGCCCACCAATGCGCCAAACTGGCGGCGCTTCGCAAGCGGCGCGATAATGGCATGGTGTGCCGCGCCCTGGATGCCCTCCGGCGCGCCGCTGAAAATACCGAAAACACCATGCCGTTCCTGCTCGATGCCGTCCGCTCGTACGCCACTCTGGGCGAGATCTGCGACTGCCTGCGCAGCGTCTTCGGCACCTACCAGGAAACCGCGCACCTGTGAACATGTCTCATCCGATTCGAATTCTGGTGGCCAAGCCCGGGTTGGACGGCCACGACCGCGGCGCTAAGGTGATCGCCCGCGCCCTCCGCGACGCCGGCATGGAGGTCATTTACACCGGCCTCCGCCAGACCCCGGAGATGATCGTCAATGCCGCCCTCCAGGAAGACGTGCAGGTGATCGGCCTCTCCATTCTCTCCGGCGCGCACAATGCCATCGTCCCGCGTGTCATGGACCTGCTTCGCGAAAAGGACATGACCGACGTCAAAGTCGTCGTGGGCGGCATCGTTCCGGACGAGGACGCCGCCGCCCTGAAAAAAATCGGCGTGGCCGAGGTCTTCCAGCCCGGCGCGTCGCTCGACTCAATCGTAAATTTCATCCGGAGGACCGCAGAGCTGAAAGCTGAAAGCTGAAGGCTGAAAGTTGGAAGCCGACGGCTAAAAGCTGTAGTCCAAGCTTCACACCTGTAGCCCGGGGCACTCGTTGTTGCAGGCTTTCAAGATCCGCTAAAATAATGCTTTACCTCATTGGAATCGAAACTGTCTCGTCAGCGCAGAGTGGAAAGGTATGCTTTCATGAAGTTCTCCCGGCGCGTTAGCCTGGCTGTGGTCGCGGCCTGCCTCTGCGCATCCTGTCTCGTCCCGGCTTCGGCACAGCAGACCCCGCCTCAGCCGCCGCCGCAGACCCAGCCTCCACAGACCCAGCCGGCGCAAACTCCGCCGCGGCAAACGCCTCCTCCGCAGACCCCGCCGCAACAGACCCCGCCACCCGCCCCGCCGCCCCGCCCCGCCAACCCCTTCGAAACCGTGCCCCGCGAGGAAGTTCCGCCCACCACCCCCCCGGGCACGCCGCAGGTTCAGCGGCCGCAGTTGGAAGTGCCCAAGCAGGCTCAGACTCCCAACGCGCCCCCGGGCACGCAGGTCATCGAAAGCATCGAGTTTCGCGGCACCAAGCGCGTCCCCCAGGACAGCCTCAAAGTCCTCATCCTCTCCAAGACCGGCGACCTGGTGAACTACGAGACTCTGCGCCGCGACTACATGGCTCTGTGGAACACCGGCCGCTTCGATGACATCCGCGTCGAAGAAGAACCCAGCCGCACCGGCGTCATCATCCGCTTCGTGGTTGTCGAGCGCCGCGTGATCCGCTCCATCGAGTATCCCGGCGCCAAGTCGGTCACAGTCAGCGAGATCCTCGACCGCTTCAAGGAGCGCAAGGTCGGCCTCAGCGTCGAGTCGCAGTACGATCCCAACAAGGTCCAGCACGCCGCCGTCGTGCTCAAGGAATTCCTCGCCGAGCGCGGCCGCCAGTATGCCACGGTCGACCCCCAGATCGAGCAGATCCCGCCCTCCTCGCTCAAGATATCGTTCGTTGTGAACGAGGGGCCCAAGGTCAAGGTCGGCGCCATCACCATCGAAGGCAACCAGGCGAAAAGCCAGAAGTGGGTCATCAACGCGATGAAGAATTCCAAGCCGATGGGGATTCCTCACTCGATCCTGTTTGAGAACCTCTTCGCCAAGACCTACGACCGCGCCAAGCTCGATGAAGATAAGGAGCGCGTCCGCCAGGCTTACCAGGATGCCGGCTACTTCCAGGCCAAGACCCTCGAAGAATCCGTCAACATTGTGCATGAGGGCGGCAAGGGTTGGCGTCTGCCCCTCATCAAGATGAACCTCCCCGGCATCAAGGCCAACATCGACCTGCCGGTAGAGGAAGGCCGCCTGTATCACCTCCGACAGATGAACTTCCAGGGAGTCAAGCTCTTCCGCACTCCCGAAGTCCTCATGAAGCCGCTGTTCGGCATGACCACCGGCGACGTCTTCTCCACGGAAAAGCTGCGCAAAGGCATCGAGAACATGCGCAAGCTGTACGGCAAGTTCGGCTACATCGATTTCGTGCCCGAGCCCAACTTCGATATCGTCCCCGATTCCGACCAGATCGATCTCACCCTGACCGCCGATGAAGGCAAGCAGTTCTTCATCCGCCGCATCGACTTCTCCGGAAACACCACCACTCGCGACAAAGTCATCCGGCGCGAAATTCTGCTCGACGAAGGCGACATGTTCAATACCGAGCTCTGGGACTACAGCATCCTGCGCCTCAACCAGCTCGGCTACTTCGAGATGTTGAAGAAGGAAGAAGCCGCCGATATCAAGCGCAATCCGCAGTCCAACACCGTGGACATCACCCTCAAGGTGAAGGAGCGCGGAAAGAACTCAATCGGCCTCAACGGCGGCGTCAGCGGCATCGCCGGCAGCTTCATAGGCTTCAACTACTCGACGAACAACTTCCTCGGATTGGGCGAAACGTTGTCGCTCGAAAGCCAGCTTGGCACGCGCATGCGCGACGTCAGCCTCGGATTCACCGAGCCGTACTTCCTCGATCGCCCGCTGCAGCTTGGCTTTGTCGTCTACCTCCGTCACTTCAATTTCGATCAGGGCCGCGAAGCTTCCATTCTGTCCGGCACCAACCTGATTCCCCTGTATAACCAGTTGGGCACGCAGAATCTTCTGAACTACAACCAGAACAGCCGCGGCTTCAACGTCTCGGCGAGCTATCCGCTCAAGCGCAGCTTCGCCCGCTTCGGCATCACCTACGGGTACGACCGCAGCAACATCGAAACGCTCACCACCGCATCCACCAACTATTTCGAGTACATCAACTTCAACGGCGTGGCCGGCCCCAACTCCCTCACCGGCATTCACACCAGCCACATCACCATGTCGTATACCTACAACACGGTGAACCACCCGATCACGCCGACTGCCGGCCGAAGCGTCTTCGTCTCCACCGACTTCGCGGGGAGCGTCTTGGGCGGCAACGTCAATACCATCCGGCCGTCGGTGGATCTCAAATACTTCAAGCAGGCGCCCTGGCACAGGACCCACATCCTCGCCTTCCATATGCTGGCGTCGATGATCACCGGTTACGGCGGCAAATACATCCCACCGTATTCCCGCACCTTCATCGGCGGCGAGCAGGATGTGCGCGGCTTCGAAATCTGGGGCATCACTCCGATCGCGTTCATCGCCTCGGAAGGCACTGTCAACGTACTCAATGCCGACGGTACGCCCCGTACCCAGAAGGTGATCAGCAACGGCGTCATCACCAGCCAGCCCGTGACCATGAACATTCCGACTTATCAGTTGATCACCCCCGGCGGCGATGCGCAGACGGTCGGCAACTTCGAATACAGAATCCCGATCGTCGGACCGGTCACCCTTGCTTACTTCGTCGACGCCGGCCTCAACAAGATCCTGCGCCCCAGCCAGCTCACCATGGACGTGACGCGCGTGGAGGATCTGAACAACTCTTATCCCCAGGCCGGCTTCGATGGACGTGTCCGGATCGCATCCGGCTCCGAGAAGATCCGCGTGTCCACCGGTCTCGAGCTTCAGGTCATGCTGCCTGTGGTCAACGCCCCGTTCCGTCTGTACTTTGCCTACAATCCGTCGGTGGTTCGCGAATACCTGCAGCCGCCGATCGTCGCCGACCGGTCGTACTTCCCCAATAACGCCACGTTCCTCAATTCCGTGGCCTTGTATGGGACCGCTTACCCGTACTTTGAAAAGCGGACGATGTTCCGTTTTACGATTGGCAGGACGTTCTGACCGGAGTCCGCGCGCGGCAATATGCTAGTATCGTCACACTGAGGAGTTTTTAGCTTTGAAGAAGATTTTCGCGTTTCCGTTTTTGGCTCTCGGCATGGCCGCGCTGACGCATGCCCAGAGCCCGACCAAGGTCGCCATCATCCACGTGCAGAACGCCATTTTGAGCACGAAGGAAGGGCAGAAGGCCGCCAACGAACTGACCTCGAGGTTCGCCCCCAAGAAGGCCGAGTTGGACAAAAAGCAGGCCGACCTTGCCAGCATTCAGGACCAGTTGCGCAAAGGCAGCGCCACCATGAGCGACGAGATCAAGGCCAAGCTCATGCGCGAATTCGATACCGGTAACAAGAACCTCCAGCGCGATACCCAGGACGCCCAGGATGAGCTTGATCAGGAGCAGGGCAAGGTGATGCAGGAGCTCGGCAACAAGATGATGGGCATCATCGAGAAGTACGCCACGCAGAACGGCATCGCCCTCGTCGTCGACGTCAGCAATCCGCAGACCCCGGTTCTCTGGGCCAGCCAGACCATCGACATCACCAGCGACATCGTGAAGCTGTACGACCAGGCCAACCCCGGAACCGGCACGACCACCGCCAAGCCCGCCACACCAGGCACCCTGGCCACGCCGAAGCCGACTACCCCGGCAACCACAACTCCGGCCCCAGTGATACCGCCAGTCCAAAAGAAGAAGTAGATTTGTGGGACAGGCTTGAGCCTGTCCCGCGCCGCCGACGCGTCCGGCGGTACAATTCCCTTAGGGGGATTAGTCCATGAAGCTGGCTGTCGTATCCGGAATCTTCTTTCTGGCCTCCAGCCTTCCTGCGCAAGTCATCACGCGCAGCTTCGGAAGCGTGGTCTTTCCGGGAGGAACGTCCGCGACAACTCCTGGCGTGACGCGTAACTTCGGCAGCGTCGTCTTTCCGGGTGGCGCCAACGTCCCGCCGGTTCGCACTGGCCCGCCGACCATCGTTGGCATCCCGCCGGCCGGCGGCGTGCATCCTGTCACCGGGCAGAACTTCCGCCGCTCCAACGTCGGTACCCGCGCGAACCGTGCGAATTCCTTCGTCTACGCCTACCCGGTATTTGTCGGCGGCTATGACAACTCATTCGTCGGTTCCGAGCCTGTCGTGCCGCCGCCCGCACCCGCGCCTGCGGCCATGTACCCGCCCGAAACCGCCCACCCGGTGATGATCCAGGTCGGTCCCGATTACCCGTCCCATGCGCCCATGAGTGCCTACCAGCCGCCTCCTGCTGCCGCGGGCGAGGAGCCCGGGCCCGGCTCCGAGCGCTACCTGCTGGCGTTCAAGGACCATACAGTTTACTCCGCCCTCGCCTACTGGTTCGAGGGCGACACTCTGCACTACTTCACGCCCGGCAACGTTCACAACCAGGTCTCGGTGTCGCTGATCGACCGCGAGCTGACTACCCGCCTCAACAAAGAACTCGGCATCGACTTCCGCATGCCGGACGGCAA
>DATJYW010000104.1:0-8213 GCA_035499435.1 Candidatus Acidiferrales bacterium
AGATCGACGACCATGCGCCCTGCCGACGGCAGCACCTCCGAGATCAGGCTGGCTAGGGCGCGCCCTTCACGCCGCGAGATTCCCTGATCGTGACAATGGAGCACCACGGCGGCGCCAAAGCGCGCGGCTTCCAGGCTGACCTTGAGGATCTTCCCGGTGGCTGGGTCGTTGGCGGCAGGCGCGGGCAGACTGGCTGATTTCGGCGAGCCCGAAGACAAATCCTGCGCGCGCATGATCACAACTTAGAGCGAAGTCCCGTCTGTTTGGTTGCGCCGAGATGAATATCTTGTGAAATCTTTTCCTGGAAAGCGCCCGATTCTCTACCCGGTTGAACATTGGCCCGACACCGGCCATGCTCCGTCTCGACACGGCATCTTGAGTGCCGCCGCCAGCCTTAAAAGATCGCAGCTCACACAAATTGCAGGTAGCCGAACTGCTCCGGCACGTGGAAGTTCGGTTTCGGCGTTTTGGTGGCTTGCCATGCGGAATAGAAGCGGGGTTCGCGATTGCCCTCCACGCGAAAGAAATTGGCGCGCCACGTTGTCTTGGGGTTGAAGTTTGCGGTCAGGGCGCCCATCGGAATTGCCAGCTCCGCCGCCCAGGTTTTTTTCTCTTTGTCCAGATAAACGGAACGCGTGAGGTGGCTCTTGAGGTCGCGCGGCGGTTCCTCGCGGCTGATGTTCGCGGGGCCGATGTCGAGATCGATCCATTGTCCGTTGGGACTCACTTCGAATTCCTTGTAGTGCTGTTTTTGCGAAGGGTCGGGCTGCAGGAATGCCTCGGCTACATCGCGGTCCCACAGGTGGTCGCGGCGGCCGTTGGCATCGGAATCGTCGAAGACGAAGATCTCCCGGTAGCGGCAGGTAAACCGGAGATACAGCGTCTGCGGGGTCCAGAGAGCCTGGACTTCAGTCTGGCGGGCAGGATCAGAACGATTGCCTTGCCAGTCGGCGCAGAAAACAACTGGCGTCGCTTTGGACCAATCTGGAGCAGGCTGGTGTGCGTCGAGGGCGATTTCGTGGGCCACGCGCAGGGCGAAGATGGTTGGCGTTGACGGGGAACAGGGCGTTTGGGACATAAGGGATGTTGAGAATGAAAGTAGCGCAATCGTCAGCAGCCGCATAGGGGTTCCGGTTCAGTATCGGGGAAGAGCGCCGGCTGCCGCCAGTTTACCCCGCGAACTTCCCGCTCCGCTCATGATGACAGTGTTTCTTGCACCACTGAGAACTGACAACTGACTTTGACCGCAACATTCGGATAGTTCGCGGCCCGCGGCTGTCCTATGTTATCCGCATGACAACCAATGCGATACTTGCAGAGCACGAAACCATCGAATCAACCATGAAGTCCGACTCCCAGATGCCGGGCGCGACGAGCGAAGCCAGGCGATGGCAAGCGATCGTGGAACGCGATCGCGCGCTGGATGGTGCATTTGTGTTCGGCGTTTCGAGCACCGGCGTCTTTTGCCGGCCATCGTGTCCGGCCCGCAGGCCGCGGCGGGAGAACGTGCGTTTCTTCGAGCATGCTACAGCGGCCGAGCGAGCCGGCTATCGCGCCTGCCTGCGCTGCCGGCCGAAAGCGGTGGATGGCAATCCCCAGTCGGCGATGGTGCGCGCGATCTGCCGCTACATCGAGCAGAACATCGAAGACCGGATCACGCTCGGCTCGCTCGCCGCAAAATTTCGCCGCAGCGCCTTTCATTTGCAGCGCATGTTCAAGAGTGTGCTGGGAGTGTCGCCCAAGGCTTATATCGACGCTTGCCGCTTGCGCCAGGTCAAGCAAAACCTGCAGGCTGGGCACGACGTGACCACCTCGCTTTACGCCGCTGGATACGGCTCCAGCAGCCGCCTTTATGAGCGGACGGCGTCGCAATTGGGCATGACGCCCGAAAAATACCGGCGCGGCGCGCTCGCGGCCGTCGTGCGTTTCACGATTGCGTCCTCGCCCCTCGGTCGGATGCTGATTGCCGCGACCGGCAAAGGCATCTGCGCGATCCAGTTCGCCGACTCCGACGAAGAACTTCAACAGGGCCTGATGCGCGAGTTTCCATTTGCCGCGCGCAAGCGTGACGACGCCGCTCTTGCCGAATGGCGCGTAAGTCTTGCGCGCTTGATGACCGGGCAGGACGCGCATCCGGCATCGTCGTTGCCGCTCGATATTCGCGCAACCGCGTTTCAGCGGCGCGTCTGGGAGCATCTCCAGCGCATTCCGCGCGGGGAGACGCAGTCGTACAGCGCGGTCGCAAAGAAGATCGGTATGCCGAAGGCAACGCGCGCAGTCGCGCGGGCATGCGCCACGAATCCGGTGGCGATTGCGATTCCGTGCCATCGAGTGGTGCGCGAAGACGGGGAATTAGGGGGATATCGTTGGGGGATGGAGCGGAAGCAACAGCTGCTGGCGATGGAAAAGGACGCTGGGGTTTAAGACCGGGTCACTTGGCGAGCGATTCGTATTTTTCCCGCGCCTTCTCGATCCGGGTGAGTACTGACTGTTTTTCAGCGTTCGTGTTCCACGATGGATTGCTCCGAGCGGCGCTGGTCAGCCGATCCATCCAGGCCACAAAGTAGCCGGCATCGTCCGGGCTGTGGAGCGGCGCGTCCGCGACCTTCACATACACGGGGCTGGTGGTTGCGTAGGGATAAATATCGAGAATCGGATACACGGCCTTGTCGCTATAGGCGCGCAGTACACACCAGCCGCTCGTGTCGAGCGGAATGTCGCCATCGACATTCGCGGAGCTGCGATCGGCGTTGAGTTTCAGCTCGCGAACGACCTTGCCCTTGCAGACGATTTGCAGATGATCGACTGGGACGATCGACGACAGGGCGGCCGCGAAATGAACTGTGTCTTTCTTTTCCAACTTCACTTCGCCACCGATGGGCTGGCCGCCGAGCGAGAAGCGCAGTAGCGGACCGTTGGTCGCAAAGGTGTGGCCGGCTTTGACGGCCGCGAGCCAGGGGCCGATTTCTAACGGTGCCTTTGGCTTGCCGGGGACCTCCGCATAGACGCGGTTCAAGCCGATCGGGCCGCGGAGAGAAGCGTAGTTGCCCATGAAGTCGGTGCCGGCGGCGGCGGGCAGACGGAAACCGCAGTTTAACAACTTGTACCAGACTTCCGCGGTCGATTTGTGATCGGAAAAGCCGAGCACTTCGATGTAGTCGACCTTGCCGAGGGCTACGTCGACGGGTAATTCATTGGTCAGCGCCTGCTCTTTGGAGGGTTCCGGAAAGCTGTCAAAGGGGTGCACATATCCGACCAGCGCGCCCTGTTCATGCGCCATGTCAGCCACGTCCGCGTTCGTCGGAAACAAGCTTGCTGCCGCGGTGTTCGGATAAGCCGCATATCCGGGCAGAAGGAAGTTGCGACTCAGGTTCAGCAAACCGAGGTGCCCCCAGTAACTCGTATGAAATTCCTGTCCATGAAATAACAGGCGGTCGTTGGTGGAGGCCGCGTCGGGATTCGAAGAAAAGTAGGAAATATCGGGGACGCGCTGCTCTTTGTTGACGATGAGGTTCTCTACGATCGCCACATTTTCGGCGGCCGCTTGCGCAACCAGATGCTTTGGCGTGTTGCGATAGGTCCCGGCATAGTTCATGTGTACATGGACATCGCCGCCGATCCATCTGGACGAGGCATGTTCCGGACTCAGCAGCGGAACGATCGGAACCCGGAGCACGGCAGTCTCGCCGGCTTTCACATTGACCTTACGCCGCTCAAAGCGATTCTCGAAGCCGCGCAGGACGTCCACACTCACTTCGCCCGCCGGAACCGCGATTTCCGCCAGCCCGCCGGTATCGAAGTAGTGCGCTTCAAACGCGCGCTCGGATCGGTCGAAGCTGTCATCGGCGTGCATCCAGGCATCATCGGGTGCATAGGCACGCCCGTCTGCCGCAGTCAGAAAAACCCTTGCTGCCAGAGGCGTTCCACCACCATCGACCACCCGTAACGAAATCCGTCCCATCGGCTTCAGGTACTTTCGCTCACGCGCGACGACCTCCGCCTGTCCGCCCCCGGGAATCGCCTGCACCCAGAGCGAGGTATTTCCTCCGCGATTCGAAATGAACGCGACCCTTGTGCCGTCCGGCGACCAGCGCGGATTGGTGTTGTCGTAATCGCCGTAGGAAATCGGGAACGCATCGCCGCCATCCGCCGGCATGACCCACAACTGATGCCATTCACCTCCCAGATAGGACGCGTACACCATGCGCTTGCCATCGGGAGAAAAGTCGGGCCGCGCCTTCCAGTTCGTTTCTTCGTAGTGAATCTCGCGAGCTTCGGCGCCGGGTTCGGCCTTCATTCGCCAGAATCCGCCGCTACCGTGGATGTGACCGCGATTGGAGACGAACAGGATCTCTGTGCCGTCTGCCGACCACGCGGGACTGATTTCATGGTCGACCTGGCTGTAGTAGTAACGAGGCAGGTCACTTCGATGCTCGGTTGTAAGCTGCTGCACATCGCCGAGCAGTCCGTCGGCGAACGTGCCGGCAAAAATATGAAAGTGTCCCTGGTAGGACGTCGAGACAAAAGCGACGCGCTTACCATCCGGTGAAAACCGCGGTTCGACATTTACCGCGCCGCCGAAAGTCATCTGCCGCGTTCTCCCGCTCGCCACTTCCAGCGACCACAACTCCACCGCATCGTGGTCGTAGCGGGTGAAGACGATCCACCGGCCGTCGCTCGACCAATCGGGTTGATAGTCGTAACCGGGCTCAGCCGTCAGTTGCTCGGCGTGGGTGCTGCCGAGCTCCTGACGCCACAGCGACCCTGCCATCGAGTAAATGACGCTCTTTGAATCGGGCGACCATGCCGCCGAGCTCGGCCCGGTCGTGAGTTGGGGCAGATAGAGTTCGCGGTAGTAGTAGGGATGAGGCAGATCGATTTGTTTGAGCACCGGATCGCGCTGCGCGAAACAGGCCAGCGCGGGTATCAGGAGCAGGAGAGACCGGCGAATCATCACGAATGCCTTGAAAGGACCGCGTCGCCGACAAGTCATCGCTCCCCGGACGCGGCTCAATTGCTGGAGTGCCCTCATCGTGATACTCCGGCACGCCGCGTCCAGAGCCAGTTCAGCAACGCCGCCGCGACCGTCAGCGCCAGGATGAGGGACTTACGCAAGTCCACTTGTGAGGCGAGCAGCAGGCAAATGAGCACTCCGGCTATCGCCCACAGAGGACCAAGCGGCAGGCGAAATATGGAGGTTCGGACTTCGCTGGACCCCTTTGCCGCTGGTGGAGGTTGGGTTCGCCGCAGAGCAATCAAGGCTGCGCAAACCACTCCGTAATAAAAAAGCCGGGCGCCCACCGAGAGCATCGCGTTCCAGGCAAAGCTGCCGCTCAAGGCTAGTCCCCAAACCGCGGCCGCAAAGAATACGATGGAAAACCACGGAGTATGAAAGCGGTGACTTACAGCGCCAAATACGCGAGGTAAATCTCCGGCTTGGGCGAGGGCGAAGGTGACGCGCGGCATTCCCAGCATTTTGGCGCTCAGATAACCGTACATCGAGATGAGAGCGCCGATCGCAACCAGGCCCGCACCCTTATTCCCCAGGCTCACCCGCGCAACTTCGGCGAGCGGACGGTCGCTAGTGGCGCCCGGGCCGAGAACTCCCACGACTACCCACTGCACAAGCGCATAGATGGCCGTGCAGGAAACCAGCGTCACCAGCAAGGCAAAAGCCGTGTCCCGCACCGGGTCTTTCGCTTCGCCCATGGGGGCAAGGGCGGACTCGAATCCGCCGTACGCGAAGATGAGCAGGAAGACCGCTTTCATCCAGGAGTGTGCCGGAGAAGATGCGGTGCCAGTCCACGGCACTGGGTGGAAGAGCGTGAGCGCGGCCCCCGCGGAAATTACCAGCAGCAGCGGCAGGATTTTCCCGACGGTAAACACATTGCTGACCAGGGCTCCCTGCCGCGCGCCGCGCAGATTTACGAGCGCGAGCAGGCCGACGAGCAAAGTCAGGATCAGGAACCGCGGCGCGGGCTGCTTGACGCGCGGCCAGAATTCCGCGAGGTAAACGACAAACAAATTGGCATTGGCGGCAGGGGCCGCCGTTTGGGCCAGATAGAGCGTCCACCCGACCAGCAGGCCGGTGAGCCGGCCAAAGGCGGTGCGGGCATAAAGATAGGGCCCGCCCGCGTCGGAGAACTGCGAGGCTACCTCGGCGAAGCACGCCATGATGACGGCGATCGCCGCGCCCGCGATCAGAACGGCCACCGGGCTGCGCGCGCCCAGGTAGCCGGCCACCGTGGAAGGCAATCCGAAAATGCCGCTCCCGATCACCGAATTGATCGCCAGCGCGGCCAGGCTCCAGCGGCCGAGGGCCCGTACGAGTTCGGTTCCGACTTCGCCGGTCTCGACCTCGTTACTTCGCACGACGCTGGTCCCGGCCTCTCCAGGTCGGACTTCTCCAGTTCTCAGCCGGCCGGCGCGCGGGGAGCTCATTTGGGAACTGTTTGTATCACACGGACCTCGTCCTGGGCTAAACTTCTTGTTCTGGAAACCGTCCGGAAAGCCGCCGGGAGGGCTCGCCGCCAAATCGACCGAGCCGATCCGCCGGAGCAATCCAAACTCTACTGCGAAAGCGTAACCCGTGCCTGGATCGATCTCGGATATACGTCTACTGCTCAAAGTAAATTCTTTGCCCAAGGCCGCCAAGGCCCGAAGCGTGTTCATTACCGGAGGAACGGGCTACCTCGGGGGCAGCCTCATTCCGGTCCTGGTCGAGCGCGGACATCGCGTGCGCGCCCTGATCCGTCCCGGATCCAAGGGAGTGCTGCCGCCCGGGTGCGAAGTCGTGTCGGGGAACGCGCTGGATGCGAGCACGTACAAGCACCTGGTACGGCCAGCCGACACTTTCGTGCATCTCGTCGGAGTGCCGCATCCCTCGCCCTCGAAGGGTGCGGAGTTTCGCAAGGTCGATCTGGTCTCCGGGCGTGAGGCCATCCACGCGGCGGCCGAACTTGGCATTCCCCACTTTGTGTACTTGAGCGTGGCCCACCCGGCCCCCATGATGAAGGACTACATCGCGGTGCGCGCCGAGTGTGAGAGTCTGATTGCGGAGCGGCGGCTGAACGCAACGGTTCTACGACCCTGGTACGTGCTTGGCCCGGAGCACCGCTGGCCCTATCTTTTACTGCCCTTGTATAAGCTGGCCGAGTGGCTCCCCTTCACGCGCGAGGGGGCGCGGCGGCTGGGCTTGGTTACGCTGCGGCAGATGGTATTGGCACTGGCTGCTGCCGTGGAAACACCGGCCCAGGGGGTGCATGTCGTTGGTGTGCCCGAAATACGCGCCGCGAATCTGAGTGTCCCACCCGAAGTAACTCGCTAGGCCCGCCCTGCGGTTCATGCAGTAACTTGTTACGCCCCGCCAGAAGCCTTGCCCAGAGCCACGTCTCATCCGAAGGTAACGTCAATTACCGAAGCTCATGCACACGGGGAATCTTTCCGCCCCTGCGGCGAGGTGCGATCTTAAATATGCGATCCGCAGGAGGATCACGCCGGGCGGCGGGAAGGAAAACATGGAACGCGAGAAACAGGAAAGCATGGAAGAAGTTCAACTGCGAATTCTGCGCGTGACGGACGACCTGCGCATCATTCAGAGCGAACTCAACTGCGCCGCCATGCAGGCTCCCACTGATCCGGAACTTCTCGAGGCTCTCTCGCAGCCGTCGCAGATGGAATCGCTCAACGTGCTGAAATCGGTGGTCGACCAGATGCGGCATTTTCTGTGGTTCTATATGCAGGTGGTGACCAGCGATTCCGAAATGGGCGAGAAATTCCGGCAGACCCTCCGGGTCGAGGCTCCCGTGCCTACGCCTGAGATGGACCAGCAATTCCAGAACGCGACCGACGCGATCATGCTGCGCTACCTGGCCGATAGCCGCGGCCGCAAGCCGAACTAGGCTACCGTGGAGTCCCGGAAAAACGTAGGCACACCAGGAACGCCATCACCGCGCTCGCGAACACCACCACGAAAAACGCCACCGTCCCTATAGCCATGCCGATCCAGTAGCGGATCGGTTCCGTGTCCCGGCGATAGCTGCGACCTCGAATTGTAAGAACACCGCTGCGAAAGGACTTGTAATAGCCGTTTCCCAGGAGGAAGGCGATGGTCGCACAAAACAACAGTGTGAAGAGTTCACGCGCCACTTAAATCAGGATTCTAGCGCTAACCCCGCTCTTCCCGCCCGCTTTCTGCTCGTGCCCTTCCCGCA
>DATJYW010000105.1:0-2146 GCA_035499435.1 Candidatus Acidiferrales bacterium
GGCCGCTGCTCCTTCGAATAGCGCACCTGGTTTTCCGCGTCGAAGGTCGGCAGCCACACCACCCGCCCATAGCCGCCTTTTACTAAGACCATGCGCTCGATGGCCGCGGGATTCACTCCGCCCACCGAACGGTTGAGGTCGATGCCGCCGAAGACGTCCAGGCCCGGCACGATCTTCCGCGCCACGTAGGCGAGCGATGCCGTGGACTCGTAGTGATTCTTCAGGACGATGCCGCGCATTCCGCTCTGCTTCGCCAGGCGCGCCAGCTCGATGGCGTCGAGGGAGCGCGGCACCGAATCGGGATCGGAATGGCAGTGGATGTCGATTACCCCCGCCAGTTGCGCGTATGCCGCACCCGCCAGCAGCGCGAGGAGCGGCAGTTTCATTGGTTCCCGTCGCTCGATACGGAAGCCGGCTTCGACATCTCCTTGGTCCGCTCCTCCAGGTGATCTTTCATCTTGAGCAGGGGCACGCCGTCGGTCATCCACTTGGGCGCGGGCTTGTCCATCAGGTAATGATCGAACCACTCCTTCATCCGCACGGTGTAGTCTTTCATGTTCTCCGGTTTGCGCAGGCCGTGGTTCTCGCCCTTGTACTCGAGAAGGATCACCGGCTTGTTCAGCCGCCGAAGCGTATTGAAGTACTCGATTCCCTGGGTCTGGTCAACGGCGCCATCTTTGTCGTTGTGCAGGAGGAGTAGCGGCGTGTGGACGTTCTTGGCGTGGTATACCGGAGAGTTTCGCTGGTAGGCCTCGAGATTGTCCCAGTAGCCGCCGTAGAAGCGTCCCTGGCTGCTTTCGAAGATCGCCTGATTGGTTCCGCCGGTGTTTCTGTAGATCAGGCTGTACATGCTGATCAGGTCGGTGAGGGGCGCGCCCGCCACGGCGGCGCGGAAAATGTCGGTCTGGGTGACCAGAAAGGCCGTCTGATAACCGCCCCAGGAGTGGCCGTGAATTCCGACGCGCGCGGGGTCCGCCACGCCGGTCGCAATGGCAGCCTTCACCGCCGGCACCATGCACGCGACGGTGCTGATTCCCGGATCATTGACTTTGTAGACGATATCGGGCTCCAGCACCGCATACCCGTTGCTGGTGTAGTACGACACGCTGAAGCCGTTGTATCCCGGGAATGGGTACGTGTTGGCGTTCTGCGACATCTTCTCGTAGAACTCCACCATCATCGGGTATTTCTTCGCCGGATCGTAGTTTGCGGGCAAGAACAGCGCGGCCTGCAGTTTTTCGCCGCGCGTACTGGTGTAGTCGACCAGGCGCACGCCGCTGGTCCAGAGTATGTCCTTCTGCTGCGGATCGCTGTCGGAAAGCCGCTGCCCGTTCTGCAAATCCGGCCCAGCCGCGTAGTAATCCGGGGCGTCCTTCACCGTCTCGCGCGTGAACAAGTAGGTGTCGGCATCCTTGGCTTTGACCAGCGATGCGTACCGCGCGTCACCCCACACGAGCATCTTCACGCCCGCCTTGCCGGGCTCGATCATTCCGATCCCACCCTTCTTGGTCCACTCGCCGTAGGCCGAGACGTATAGCGGCTTATCGAGGTCGATGCCTTTCTCGTCGGGATCCAGCCGGAAGCGTTGGCGGTAGCGGATTTTGTCTTTCTTCCCGTTGCCCGTCAGGTTCACCGCGGCGCCGCCGGACGCGGGGACCTTCCAGATGTCCCAGCCGTCGTTCAGCAGCACGAACTGTCCGTCTTTGCTCCATCCGAGCGACTGCGTCGGCGGCTTGACGACGTTGACGTCGCTCTCCTGGTCGATGAAGCTGGTTGCCACACCCTTGGTGATTTCGACGCTCTTCCCGGTCGATGTGTCGTAGCTGAAGTACGCGCCGTCGTCGTAATACAGCAACCTGCCGCCGTCGGGCGACGCGCCGCGATACCAGCGCGCCTTGCGCAGGGCGAGTTTTCTCTCGCCGGTTGCCGGGTCAATCACGTAGACATCTTCGAAGCGTTTGCCGTCGAGGTTGCCCTCGAGCTCGTACTCGCGCACGTCCATGCCCACCGCGACCTTCGAATCGGCGGGGAGGGTCACCTGCCGCACGCTCGCATCCGCAAGGCGGACGAACCTGTTGCCGTCGGGCCGCCACACGGAAAGAAAGCTGAAGTTCTTGTCCATGTTCTGCTGCACCTGCTGCTGCGT
>DATJYW010000106.1:0-2697 GCA_035499435.1 Candidatus Acidiferrales bacterium
GACATCAGCCAGATCTCCGGCACCTGCTCCTGCGCCAACCAGAAGTACGACGGCATGCAGACCTCGCTGCGCAAGCGTTTCGCCATGGGTCTGGAGTACCAGGTGTCGCTTACGTGGTCTCACGGCCGGTCGGATTCCATCGGCTACTACGGCGAGGGCGGGCAGGCCGGCAGCCAGTCGGCATACATGCAGAACCTCTACGACCGCTACGACGAATGGGGTCCGACGTATTTCGACACCAAGGTGGCCTTCGTCGGCTCTTTCGTCTACGACCTGCCGTTCGGCCGCAAGAAGAAGTTCGGCTCGAACTGGAATCGGGGCGTCGACGCCCTCCTGGGCGGCTGGCAGATGGGCGGCATCGTGTCCGCGCATACCGGCTTCCCGCTCACCATCAAGATGAGCGGCGATCCTTCCGGCACGGGCGCGCGCAGCTTCCGCGCCAATGTGATCGGTACGCCGAACGACCCGCACAACATTGGGCCGGGCGTGCTGTTCCTCGATCCTTCCGCTTACGCGGCTCCCACGGCCGGCACGTTCGGAAATTCCGGCGTCGGCGTCGTGCGCGGCCCCGGCTTGAAGCGCTTCGATTATTCACTGCACAAGCAGTTCAGCGTCACCGAGAAGAAGTATTTCGAGCTGCGCGCCGAAGCCTTCAACCTGTTCAACACGCCGACCTTCAACAGCCCGGCGTCTCAGACCATCACTTCGTCGCTGTTCGGGCAGATCCGCAGCTCCCAGGGCGAGCGGAATATCGAGCTGGCGGTGAAGTTCTACTTCTAGCTTTCAGCAATAGCTGTCAGCTTTTAGCGGGACGGGCCGAAAGGCCCGTCCTTCTTATTTTAGCAGCGCATCGATAGCCGTCTGCGAGATCGCTTCATCCACCTCGCTCGCCGCGCCGCTGCACGCGATGGCCCCGATAGTCTTGCCATCCACCTTGATCGGCAGGCCTCCGCGGTTGGGGAAGCCGTCCGGATAAACCAGCACGCCGAGATTGCCGCCCTTCAACGACTCTTCGGCCGCCGCCGATGGCCGCCCGTACAGGGCCGCGTAGCGCGCCTTCCGCTGCGCGAACTGGATGGTGTTCAAAGTAGCGCCGTCGGCTTTCTGCAGGAAGAGGAGATTGCCGCTCTCGTCCATGATGCAGATGGTGACCTGCACGTTGCGCTTCTGAGCCTCGGCCTCGGCGGCCGCCACCATGGTCTTCAGCGCCGCCAGGTTCAGGTATTTGCGGGTCGGCAAGTCGGCCGCGGAAGCCATCAGCAGGCCGCATAGACACAACACGAGAAGTTTCAACATGGGTGTATTCTACCCCGGCACCGCAAGCAGGCTGTCGTTGGGGTAGAAGTGATCCACGTTGTCGGTGGTAATAACCTGGTGGCTCGTGAACACCGCGGGCGGCACGGCCTTGCGCGAGAGGATATCGAGCGCCAGCCGCAGCAGTCCGTCTCCGTATTTTTCGGGGAAGTACGCGATGCTGGCGATGAGGCGCGTGCCTGGATTGCGCAGCTCGGCACGGGCTTCCGGCTCGGCATTCTGGCCGGCCACCACGCAATCGCTTCCCCGCCCGGCCTCCTCATAGGCGCGAATGGCGCCCAGTGCGCTGGGGTCGTTGGCGGCGCCGACGAGCACGTGCCTGGCCTTGCTCTCGCGCAGATGTTTGCGGACGCGTTCCAGCGCGGTCTGAAATTGCCCGTCGCCGTCGACGCTCACCGTGCGGCAGCGGTCGGGGACGCGGATGACCTCGCCGATCCCCGTGAGGATACCGCGCATGCGGGCGCGCGGCAACGATCCCGCGCGGTGCAGCTCGACCAACAGAATCTCGTCGATCTCTCCGCCCCAGTGCTTCTTCGCCCACCGGCCCAGGTAGTGGCCGGCCATCAGCCCCGCCTGGTAGTTGTTGGCGCCGAAATACGTGGCCCCCGGGTGCGGGATATCGATCGCGATGAAGGGAATGTTGGCTTCCAGGTACTTGCTGGCGATGGCCGGCGCGATGCCTTCGTCGGTCTGAAACTCGATCACCAGGTCCACCTGCTCCTTGATCAGGTAGTCCGCGCTGCGTAGGGCGATTTTCGGCTGGTAGCGGTTGTCCACCGTGATCAGCTCCACGTGTTCGCGTTCGGCGGCGCGGGTCAGGCTGGTGCGCACCTCGCGATCGAACGACGTGTCCTGCCCCTGCGCGGCATAGCCGATTCGGTAAAGCCGGCGGCGGCGGACTTCGCTGGCCAGTCGGTAGTGATTCTCGCCGACCTTGTCCAGAAATCCGCACTGATGCAGCGTATACAGCAGCCGGAAACACATGCCCTTGTTGTAGCCCGTGCGCATCACGACGTCGCGAAGGCGAAGCACGTCGCCGGCGGACTGAAAGGCCTCGAGTACCCGCGAAGCGTGCACCAGGCTCTTCACTAGGTACCGGCTGTGATTGGAAGTCTTCATGGACCTCGGTTTCGCTATTCGAAACGCATTATAGCTGGCCGGCAGCCGCGGCGCGTGCGCTACCATGAGCATTCCATGGATCCGAATCCCTTATTGGGTGTCATCTTCCACTGGCTGGGCGGTCTCGCATCCGGCAGTTTCTATGTTCCGTTCCGCGGCGTCAAGCGCTGGAGCTGGGAGACCTACTGGCTGGTAGGCGGCTTCTTCAGTTGGATCATCGCCCCCTGGGTCATGGGCCTTCACATGACCAGCGACCTGGTCGGA
>DATJYW010000107.1:0-2027 GCA_035499435.1 Candidatus Acidiferrales bacterium
GTGGTAGTCGTCTTCGGTCTTGATGTCGGGGACGTTGGCCACGGTGAAGACGGCCGCGATGGCGAGGGCTCCGACCGCCACGGCGACGTACGGGATGTAGAGCGTCTGGCTGCCGGTGCTGTGGCCGGCGGCATCTTTCGAGTAGAAATACATGCTGCCGATGACGGGTCCGAAGATCCAGCCCACGCCGTTGCAGGACTGGGCGAGATTGATGCGCGTGGCGGCGTAGCGCTGGTCGCCTAGCACAGTCGTGTAGGGGTTGGCGATGGTTTCCAGGAAGGTCAGTCCGGTGGCGATGGCGCAGACGCCGGCCAGGAAGCCGGCGAACGCCAGGTTCTCCGAGACGGCGCCGGTGTGAACCATGGCGTTGATGCGCGTCGCGGGGATGAACCAGAATCCGCCGAGGGCCACGATCACCAGGCCCATGATGATTCCCTTCTTATAGCCCAGCCTGCTTGCCAGCCAGCCGGCCGGGATCGACATGAGGAAGTATCCGAGGTAGTGCGCGAACTGCACCCAGGCGGACTGCGATTTGCTGAGGTTGAGCTCTTCCTGGAAGTGCTTGTCCATGACGTCGATCATCCCGTTGCAGAGGGCCCAGAGGAAAAACAGCGAACTGACCAGTGCGAAGGTCAGCGCGAGGTTCTGGCCGTCGGCGGTGATGAAAAGACCAGTCTTCCTGGTAGTCATGATGAGAAACGATTCTACCAGGGTTAGCGTTATAATCTTCAAGCGTGAAAGGCAATCGCGGACCCGTGCTGGTGATGGCGGCGGCGTGGATGATGGCGCCGGCGCCGCATTTCGAGGTCTATTCGAATGCCGGCGCGGAAGCCACGCGCGCGCTGGCATCCGGCTTCGAGCGGCTGCACGCGTTCTTCGCGCGGCAACTGGGCGTGACGCCGCGGCAGGGTCCAGTGCGCGTGATCGGCTTTGCCACGGAGGCGGAATTCGCGGAGTTCCGCCTGAAGCCAGACACGGCGGCCTTCTACATCGGCGGCACGGGCGGCGACTATATCGTGATGCCGGTGGGTGCGCCCGCCGATCTGCGCATTCCGGCGCACGAGTACACGCACCTGCTGATCCGGTCCACGGGCCGGAAGCTGCCTCCGTGGCTAGCGGAGGGAATCCCCGAAGTGGCATCGACGCTGCGCATCGGAGAGCATGGCAGCTTCATCGGCGGCGAGTCGCGCGGGCGCGCGCCGGTGTTGAAGGGCGGGCGGCTGATGCCGCTGGCGGAGCTGTTGGCGGGCGATGCGGCGGAGAGCCCCATGTTCTACGCGCAAAGCTGGGCTCTGACCGACATGCTGGTGTTCTCGCCGAAGTATGCTGCCGGCTTTCCGGCATTCCTGGCTGCGACAAGCTCAGGCATGTCCAGCGAGCGCGCGTTGACGGCGGTGTACCACACAGGGGTGGACGCGGTGGCGGCCGATCTGCGCGCGCGCATCGCCCACCCGATCTATCCGGTGGGGTTGCCGGGGCTGGCTGCCGCGGGTACGGAAATTCCCGCGCGCGAAATCGACGGCGCCGCGCTGATCGAGGGACTGCGCGGTACGATCGCCTTCGACCGTGGCGACAAGGCCACGGCCCTGGCTCTCTGGAAGCGGGCCATCGAACTGAGGACGACCGATGCCGGACTCTGCTACCGCTACGCGGTGCTGGCCGACGATCGCGGGGCGCTCGAGCGGACGCTGAGCCTCGACCCCGGGTTCGACGATGCGCGATTCAAGCTGGCGCTGCTCGAGAAGAACACGGGCCACGCCGAAGCGGCGGTAGTGCAGTTGCGCGCAATGCGGGAGATCGCGCCAGAGCGGGCATTCGCATACTGGAGCGCGATGGCCGATGCCCTGTTGGACCTGGGCCGCCGCGAGGAGGCACGGCCGGCGGCAGCGCGCGCGTCCACGGTGGCGTCCACGGATGCGGAGCGCACGCGTGCCGCGGAGCTGGCCTGGATCGCCGAGAGCGAACTGGCGGTGGTGCTGGACAAGGGCCAGGCCAGGACGGTGCGGGTTCCGCTGGATGCGCCGCCG
>DATJYW010000108.1:0-51226 GCA_035499435.1 Candidatus Acidiferrales bacterium
TCCCCGTCCTGGCAGCGGCCCTGCTCGCAGTTACGGCGACGGTCGCAGCGGTCGTCCCGGTTCGTCGGGCCACCAGCCTCGATCCCACCGCCGTCCTGCGCGCCGAATAGCCGCTGCGCGGCAGTCTCGCAGGAAATTCTATCCCGCATTGGCCGTCATCGAGAGAATCCGTTCCCCATCAGCCGCCTGAAAAGCCAGCCGCGCCTTGACCTCGCACTGGCACACCGCACCCATCACGCCGTCAAAGTCCGGCAGGCGGGCCACCCCCTTCAGCCACGGGTCGTCCTTCATCGCCGTGGAGCACACGAACCCCTCGGTGGTGAGTTCGCGCAGGAGTTCCAGGGCCTCTTGCTCCGCTCCACCGCGCGCCAGGTGCCGCGCTAGGTAGAATTTGATTTCCGGTTCCTGAACGCGCGGGGGAACGAGAGCGCTCCTCACCGCCGCGACGGTTCCCGCAAAATCGCCGGCCAGCACGCACCGTAACGATTCAATCAGCGGCGCCAGCGATGCGCGTTGCGCCAGCAGTTCGCAAGCCTCCCTTTCCCGTCCCGTGACAGCCAGTACGGCGGCATCGAGATAGAAACGGCCGCCCGGCGGATACCATTGGAGCGTCCGTCCATAGTCTCCCAACAGGAAATACGTGTGCGCCACGCTGGTCACCGCCCGCGGATCCAGACTGCGCGCACGCTGGTGCGCGCGCAAGGACTCCTCCAGCAGTCCGCAATACCGCGTGGCCTGCACCAGGCCGCTGAACAGTTCCGGATCGTTGGGCGTATATTTCGACTGTCCCAGCAGGCGGACCATCGCCCGTTCGGCATGGCCGGAATCGGCTTCAATCTGCGTATAGTGATTGTGTGCCATGGGCAGTTCGGGGTTCAGCGCAAACGCGCGGCGGAACGCCCACTCCGTCATCTCGCCCGGACTTGATCCCTCGGGGTCGAACTTTTCCAGGAAGTGGTAGCACCTGCCGAGACGCGCCCAGGCGGGAGCGTAATCCGGATCTTCCTCCAAAGATTGCCGGTACAGGTCCCGCGCCAGCGACAGGTTTTCCACCGACCGTTGACGTTCGATATGCGCGCCTCGCAAGTAGAATTCGTAGGCGCGGGCCGACGACGGGACATCGTGCGACAACGCCCGGCTCTCGTGATCCGTCAACTGCGGAGCCAGAAAGTCGAGGATGCGGCGCACCAGGTTGTCCTGAATCTCGAAGATCCGGTCGCGTTGCGCGTGGCAAACGTAAGAACCCGCCAGGGTGCCGGTCGGCGCCTGAATCAGCTCCGCGGTCACGCGCAGCGTGTCGCCGTCCGAAAGAATGCTGCCCGCCAGCAGCATGTCCACTTCGGCTTCCTGCGCGATGCGGCGCGGATCCTGGTCGGTCTCGGCCAGTCGATCGGCCAGCCGGCTCGATCTCACGATCAGCGCGCGCAAACCTGCCAGGGAGCACGAGATCGCTTCCGGAAGGCTGTGTCCCAGGAAAGCGATCGCTTCGTCCGCCTTTCGGATCGTAAACGGAAGGGCAATAAACCGGATGGGGACTTCCTGCGGCGCCTGGCTCGGTGCCACCGAAGCTTCCGCCGGCGCCGGGGACTTCCACACCTGCGTCACCGGCGGCAGGAATCGATAACCCAGTTTCGGAACGGTTTCGATCCAGGCGGGAGCAGGTCCGGTGTCCTCCATGACTTTTCTCAGGAGCGAAATCTTGTTTGCCAGATTCACTTCTTCGACGAAGGTGTCGGGCCACAGCGCCTTCATCAGGTCGTCCTTCAACATCAGGTGGCCCGGATTGCGCACCAGCAGCAGAAGGGTTTCGAATGCCTTCGGCGGCAGCGGCAGCCGGCGGGTGCCGCGGCGCAACAGCCGCTCCTCGGGGTACAACCGGAACGGGCCGAAGGCATAAGCGTGGGCCTCCGGGGAGGGGGGCCGCGCGGCCCCGGAGACGGCCTCCGGCAAACTCGACGATGCCTGGTGGAAATTCTTCAAAGAATCGCCAACTTTCCGTTAAGACTGGCGCGGGTCGAGCCGCCGATACTAATCTCGTGCAAGATCTGAAAACGGTATTTCAGGTCTTCAGATATCAATCTAGCAAAATGGAGACGTTATGAGAATCGCGACAATCATCCTGCTTGCGCTGGCGGCCATCGGTCTACTTCCACTATGCGCCGCCGACCAGGCCAGCGCTTCGGCAACGGTTATCAGTTTCGCCGGCGGGTCGGCCTGGAATGCCGACTACTCCGGAGGCACCTGTGTATGGTATCTGCCGGTAGTCGGAAATCTTTCGGCCGATTCGCTGTTCAGCGACCCGAAAAACCCGAGCAAGGAAACGGCATACCTCGTCTGGGTGAGCGAATTCACCGTTCAGATGCTGCCCGCCGTGGCGCCCTTCCAGCCGGCTCCGGCGTCCGCATCCCAGGCGCCGCCGTACACCCTGGTACTGGCGCCTGCCGGAACCGGTACCATCTACCTGCAATCGGATCCTTCAAAGCGCGTGTGGCCGAAAGCCACAGCATCGGCCCCGGTCACGCCGGCAACTCTGAAAAGTATGAACTGGGGCATCCCGGTGGCCACGTTCACCAGAAATGTCTCCGTGGTCCGGAGCACCGACGGCCTGACCTCGGACACGTTCGTGTTCACCGCCGACCTGGAACACAGCATGGGGTTCCAGTTGCCGAACGGCCAACTGTTCGATTTCGCCGACATGATTCCGCACGGAATGACCTGCTTCGAATACGGGCAGCAATTCAGCTCCTGGGAATCGGGGACCTGCGTCGCGCGCGGACGATAAGTATTGGCGGCATCGCAATGGCGAAAAGCGCTGCGCCCCACGGCAGCGCTTTTCGCCGGAATCCGCACTACGCGGGTGGATTCCAACCACCTCACGCCGCGCGGTGCGGTTTGTAACGCACTCCTTTCCGATAGAGGCCATCGCTGCCCACGTCAAACACGCGGTTGAACCGCGCGCGATAGCTCTCCAGCGCCGCACTGGCGGCGAGTTCCATCAACTCTTCCTCCGAAAAATGCCGGCGCAGCTCGCCATAAAGCTCATCGCTGACGTTGGATGGCGTGTCCGACATCGCGTCCGCCAGGCGCAACAGGGCAGCCTCCGCTGGCGAAAAGCCCGCCCAATCTCCCGCCCGGATCGCTGCAACCTCATCGTCGCTCAAACCGTAGATTCTGCCCCCGGCAGAATTGGCGTCGATTCAAAACGGACACCCGACGCGTACCGCCGTCCGCAAGGTCACAAGCGCACGCAGCCGCGGCGCAACCTTCGCTTTCTGGTCCAAGAACCACATCCCTGCCACGTTGAACCAAAACAGACGGGGCACTCGCGCCTGGATCTTCTGCGGGGTGAGATCCCGCCCAAGCATTTTGCGCACCTTCTTGAACACCTGTTGCATAAGAAAGGATGTCTGCTTGGGATCGACTCCCTCGATTCTCGCCATATCCGTCGCCCTCCTCCCTTACTTCTTGGATGCTTGCTGGGTGAAACGTAGTTGACATGCCAGCGCAGATGTGTGCGGCCCGACACCAGATTGCGGCGCAGAAGATCTTTCTTCGAACAAACCCGACTGGAATGTCTGATAATAGGCCAGGAGAATCGTCATGGAGAACACCCAGTGGTTCAAGGGCAGCCTGGTTTATTTTACGAAGCTGGTCGAGGCCGGATTTGAAGGCATTTCCGTTGCAAAACGAGAGAATAACGGCACTGTTTTCGTCCCGCCCCTGAAGACAGCGGTCTGGGTGCCGATGGCGACCGGTGCGTTCGCGGGAGCCGTGGGCACCCGTTGGAAGGGCAATCGAAAAGGTTCCACTGTCGCGATTGGGGGATTGGTGGGCAGCTTGGTCGGATTGGTCACGGTCTTGGGTTGGACATCGCGGCGTTTTGCCGGGAACGCGGCAAAGAGAGCGTCACACAATGTCAACAAAATCCGTGATGCGCACTGGCTGGATACTCACCCCATCGATTACGCCTGATATGCTCCGCGTCAAAATGCTGCCTGCCTCAAATTTCCACCCGAAGAGCAGCGCCGATACTCCGCTTCGCTCATGATCCGTTCGCCTCTCCATCGCCCTTTCGAAAGGCGGCCTCTCCCGCGTCGGACACCTCGACCCACTTCGGATCAGGCGAGCCTTCCGCGGTGTAGCTGTCGTGCCAGTTCCACCACTTGTACGGCGGATTTTGCGGGTAACCCTCCGGCGAGTCCTCCCAGGTCTCCTGCCGGCCCAGCGGCGTGAGATCCAGGTAGCTCCAGGTGGACCCCATCGCCTCGTCACCGCGGTTGTTGATGAAGTATGTGCGGAACACCCTGTCGCCGTCGCGGATGAATACGTTGTGGCCGTGCCACTCGTTCACCCCGAAGTCGGTGTCGAAGCTGTCGGTGATGGTGTACCACGGCATCTCCCAGCCCATCCGCGCCTTCAGGCGAGCGATGTCCGCCTGCGGAGCGCGTGAGGCGTAGACGAGCGTGGTGTCGCGAGCGTTCAGATGGGCCAGGTGGGATACCTGATCGGCGCCAAGGGAGCAGCCGCGACAGGCGTGCTCGGGCCAGCCGAACACCCCGGGCTCGAAAAAGGCGCGGTAGACAATCAATTGACGGCGCCCCTCGAACAAGTCGAGCAGGCCCACCTTGCCCTTGGGTCCGTCGAATTCGTACTTCCTGTCCACAGCCAGCCAGGGCATCCGCCGGCGTTCGGCGGCCAGCGCGTCACGCGACCGCGTCAAGGCCTTCTCCTTCACCAGGAGCCGTTGGCGCGCAGCCTCCCACTCCTGTTGCGATACCACCGGCGGTGTGTTCCTCGGGAGATGTCCTTTCCCGTGTTCCTTCGTTGTCTCCTTGGTTGTTGCCATCTTTTTTCTCTTCCCTAGCCTTGGGCCTTCCCATGTGTTGGGGCGCCGGACTCCGTTTCGGACCCGGAAAGCCACTCGAGTCTTCGCGGTCTGAAGCCGAGCTGCCGCTTGGCGCGCCCGTTCGAAGCGCCTCGCAAGCGCAAGGCGTAGTAAACGGCATCTTCCCCCGCCGTTCGCAGCGCTTCCTCCGCGCTGATGTGCGCCGGAGCGGGCGCTCCCAGCGCGAGCGCAAACGCCGGCAGCCACCTCGCCATAGCGCAGGCATCGTCGTCCACAATGTTGTAGATTCCCGGCTCTGCCTCCAGTGCGGCAACCGTTGCGCTGGCTGCGTCCTCCACATGGACAAACGAAGACACGCCGCTCCCCGCTCCGATAACGGGATATTTCTGTTCTCGCACCTGTTGCGAGATGCTGCCGCTCGCCGGGTCGTGGTACGTACCCGGCCCATAAAAAAATCCATAGCGCAGCGCCACTCCCTTAACGTCGGAAGCACCCAGCACGCGCCCTTCAATTTGTGTATACGTTCGGACACTCGCCGCAATCGCGGGCGAAGCGTCCAGTGCCAGCGGTTCCGTTTCCGCTGCCAGCCCGCTTCCGGGCGCATAGAAAAACCCGGTGGACTGCACAACGTAGCGTTTGGCGCCCGCCGCCCTCGCGGCATTGTGTAGGTTGCCTCCGCCCTCCAACCTCACCCTGCGGTCGTCTGGAGCCGCGGCTCGCATCGCCTCCGGCGTGTAGTGCCTGGGCAGTGACGTGAGCTCATCGATAACGGCGTCGGGCCTGATGCGTGAGACGGCCGATTTGACAGCTTCTGCATCCAAGACGTTCGCTACGATACCCTCGGCGCCCGCCTCACGCAATCTCCCGAGGCCCGATTCGGTTGTTGTCATGCCGACCGCCCGATGGCCGCCGCGAATTAATGCGGCGATGAGCGGCCGGCCGATTGCACCGGTTGCACCTGCGACGAGTACTTTCATAGCTCCTCCTGAGAATTGGTCGTTTTGCAAGCTGTGTCTTGCAGTCTGTGTGTCAAATGGTGCCTTGGACCTATGTGGCGCTCCTGGTGCGCTCCGGCTGCGCCTGCTTCTCCAACAGCGAACGTGCAGGCTTCAGGGCGGAGATCCCGGATTGATCGGTTGAGTATGCGACGTAGCCATCCGGCCGAACCAGGGTAACCCCGTGCCGCGTCGAGGGCCGTAACTCCACCAGGCCCTGAAAACCTTGGAATAGCTCTCTTGCCGCTTCGTGCGAGGCACCGTCGCTTTCGTCGATCATCAGCAGAAAGCGGCTGCGAATGCCGCTGCCGCCTCGGATGGAATCATCGAAGTACCGCGTCCCGGGCCCTTCGACGATCGGGCTCCCTCGATACCCGATGCCCAGCTCCGAGAGCCTTTGAACAAAAGCGTGCTGGAAGGGTGCCAGATGCGACACCATCGGGATGAACGCATCGCGCAGTGCTTGGGCGAATTTGTTCGGCGTCCCCATCACCTTGGTCAACATGTCTGTCGTGTGAATTACTCCCTTGATCACCGGCAGGCGTTCGGCCTCGTAGCTGTCGAGCAACGTTTCACTGCCGTTGCCGCGCAGAAAAAGGTCGAGCTTCCACGCAAGGTTCCACACGTCGTGCAGCCCTGTATTCATCCCCTGTCCGCCAAAAGGGCTGTGAATGTGAGCCGCATCGCCCGCGATAAAAATCCGTCCCACGCGCAGCTTCGCCGCGGTCCGATGGTGAATGTGAAAATAGCTGCTCCAGTGAAGAGAGCGGACTTCAAGCCCGTGCGGTGCTCGTTCTCGGACGATCTTCCGCACCAGTTCCAGCGACGGAGCGTCGCCCTCGGCCTGCTCGATCGTGGCCACGATCCTCCGTCGATCGGCACTCATCGGGAATACGGCTAGCGGGCCCGATTCGCTTGGACACAATTGCAGCTCATCGGCGGAAAGCACGTCGTTGGTCTCGACGTCGGCGAGCAGGAAGGAGTCCCGATATTCGCCTCCTTCCAGTGGCACGCCCAACGCATGCCGGACGGCGCTGTGTGCACCGTCGCACCCGGCTACCAAGGACGCTGTCAGGTTGCCCGGTTTGCCGTTTCGATCCACCGTCACATTCACATGCCCATTTTCCTTTTCTGCTCCGATGAATCTGGTGCCATATTCCACGTCTCTGCCCCTCTTGCGCAGTTCTTCCAGAAGCAGATTTTCGGTGATGTTCTGCGGAACCATCGCGACGAATGAATACGGGCTCGATTCCGGCGTGAAACGCATGTGCGCCAGTCTCCGCCCGTGCGTCACCACCGACACCGCCGTCACCCGGTTGGCTGCTTCGAGAAACGGCGGCGCAACTCCCGCCATATCGAAAATCTCGAGAGTCCGGGGGAAAATGGCGAGAGCCTTGGAGTGTACCGATTGCGACGAACGCTCTTCAATCAATCTCGCGGCAATGCCGCGGCGGGCGCACTCGTTTGCCAGAAACAGCCCCACCGGTCCGGCGCCCGCGATCAAAACATCCGTTTGAACGGCAGAATCCGGCATTTCCATCTCCTTCAATTGTTAGAATCATCGGCGCGCGCAAACGAAGCAGGTCGTGTAACCAACGCCACACTTCCTTCGTACCGCCCAGTCCATATCTCGATTCACCCCTTGCCAAACTAGGAGAGTTGCGCATACACTCCTAGACAGGCTAGGAGCCGAACCTTGTGGACAAAACAGCCGACTTGCTCCCCGGTACCCTCGACATGCTGATCCTCAAGGCGGTTTCCTTAAAACCGCTCCATGGATACGGCGTGTTGCTCCGCATCCGGCAGATCTCGGGCGATGCGCTGGATATTCCGCAAGGGTCTTTGTATCCTGCGCTCTACCGGCTGGAGCACCAGGGCCTCATCGCCGCGGATTGGGGACAGAGCGACAACAACCGCCGGGCAAAATATTACTCCCTCACCGCCGCCGGACGTCGCCGCCTTCGCGAGGAGACCGCTGGCTGGAACCGGCTGGTTTCCGCGATTGCGTCGGCTCTGAACACCACTTCCGAGGAGATCTGACATGTTCCCGCGTCTCGGTTCCCTCCTTCGCGTGCTCACCTCGCGGCGTAACTTTGAAGCCGCCATGAACGAGGAGCTGCGCTTCCACATCGATCGATACGGCGAAGACCTCCGGCGCTCCGGCGTCCTCCCGGAAGAGGCGCTCCGCCGTGCCCGAATGGAATTCGGCGCCTTCGACTCTGTCCGGGAGGACTGCCGGGAGGCGCGCGGCCTTTACCTCTTCGATGAGCTTGCCAGGGCGCTGCGCTATTCCGCTCGGTTACTCCGCAAGTCGCCCGGCTTTACCGCCACCGCGCTGCTGACTCTCGCCCTTTGCCTGGGAGCCAATCTTGCCATCTTCGCGGTGATCGACGCGATTCTGATTCGCCCGCTTCCCTTCCCCGATGCCGGCCGGTTGGTAACGATGTACAACACCTATCCCAAAGCGGGCGTCGAGCGCGATGGGTCGTCCGTGACTAATTATTACGAGCGTCGCGGCCGGATTCCCGCCTTCAGCTCGCTTTCCATCTACCGCTTTGGCACGTCGATTCTGGGCGAGCCCGGCTCCTCCGAGCGCCGGCCGGTCATGCTGGTCTCCCCGGATTTTTTCACCACCCTCGGCGCGGGTCCTGCCCTCGGGAGCATTTTCACCGACGCGGAGACCACCTATCGGACGGACGACGTCGCGATCGTGAGTGACGCCTTTTGGAGAGAGCATTTCGGTGCCGACCCGCACGTCATCGGACGAACGGTCCTCGCTGACGGTCGTCTCAGAACCATCGTCGGCGTTCTGCCTCCCGGCTTCCGCTTCCTCTCTTCCACGGCCCGGTTGTACCTCCCGCTTCCATCGAGTGCCGAAAACCGCTCGCCAGCGGAGCGGCATTCGGGAGGCAATGTCATCCAAATGATTGCCCGCCTCAAACCGGGAGCGACTCTCGCCCAGGCCCAGTCGCAAATCGACGCCCAGAACGCCGCCCTGGAGCAGGACGACCCCCAGGCCAATATGATGGCCGACGCCGGCTTTCGCACTCTCCTCGTTCCGCTCCATGCCGATCAGGTGGCCGCCATTCGTCCCACTCTGCTGCTGCTCCAGGCGGGCGTGCTGGCCCTTCTCGCCATCGGCGCCGTCAATCTCGTGAATCTGCTTCTCATCCGTGCCAGCGCGCGCTCGAAAGAGCTCGCTGTCCGTCAGGCGCTGGGCGCGCGCCGACGGCACGTCGTGACCGAAGCCGTCGTCGAGACTACCTTACTGACTCTGACCGGAGGACTGCTCGCGCTCGCGGTGGGAGCAGCCGGCATTCGACTGGTGGCTGCATTGGGCGCGAATCGCCTGCCCCTGGGAACCGGCATACACTTCGATGCCCGGTTGGCCCTGGTCGCCTTCGCGGCGGCCGTCGTCCTGGGCGTCGTGCTCGCAGCGCCATTCGCCTGGTTCGGCATTCGGCTTCAGCCGTCCGGCGCGCTGCAGTCCGAACCTCGGGGCGGAACCGCGGGCCGCACCGCGCAGACCGTACGGCATAGCTTCGTGGTTGCCCAGATTGCGCTGGCATTGGTTCTGTTGACCGGGACAGGGCTGCTCGGGCTGAGCCTCGAGCGCGCCATGGCCGTCTCTCCCGGCTTCCAGTCCGGTCACGTGATCACCGGGCAGATCTCTTTGGTCGGAAACCGGTATCCCTCGCGCGAAGCCGGCCTTGCCTTCGTCGAGAAGTTGGTGGGCGAGCTCGGCCATCGGCCGGGAGTGCTCTCCGTCGGCCTTGCAAATAATATTCCCTTCAGCGGCGCCAACGGCAAGAGCGCCGTCGCCGTGGCGGGCCACGTTCTCCGGCCCGGCGAATCGCCCCGCGGGCACTACTCCTACGGTGTCGGCGGAGACTACTTCCGCGCCATGGGTTTCTCGCTTCTCGCAGGACGCTTCCTGACCGCCGCGGATTCACGCCGGGAAATACGCGTCTGTGTGGTCGACCAGGATTTCGCCCGCTACTACTGGCCCGGCGGCAGCGCTTTGGGCCGTCGCCTGTTCCAGGGCGCCGAAACCGGGCCTGATGCCCAGGCGTTCACCGTGGTGGGCGTGGTCGGCAGCATCAAGCAATCCGGTCTCACCGACGACGCAGCACAGGGCGCCGTCTACTATCCCTATATCTACCGCCCCGAAAGCGATCTCTTCGTTGCCGTGCGCAGCGGCGTGCAGCCCGGCTCTTTGCAGACGGCACTCCGCACCGCGGTCCGCTCAATCGATCCTGGGCTGGTGGTGGCTGACATTCAAACCATGGACGATCGTATCGCCGAAAGCCTGCTCGACCGGCGCTCGCCGGCGGCGCTCGCTGCTGCTTTCTCGGGCATCGCTCTGCTCCTGATTGCCATCGGAACTTACGGCGTCTTGAGTTACGCGGTGGCGCAGCGCCGCCGCGAGATCGGCGTGCGCATGGCACTGGGCGCGCGGCCGGAACAGATTGGCGGCCAGTTCCTCTGGCTCGCATCCCGTCTGCTGGCCGCCGGCTCGATCCTCGGGATGATCGGCGCCTGGATCACGGGCCAGGCCATGCGGGCAATTCTGTTTCATGTGCCCGCCCACAGTCCTGCGATACTCGCCGGCTCGGCTGCGGTGATCGCGGCCATCTCTTTCTTGGCTTGTCTGCTGCCCGCGCGTCGCGCCGCCCGGATCTCGCCTGTTCAGGCTCTCGCCGAGCAGTAATGACTCGCTTAGAGTGACATGATCCACCTATGGCCCACCGGAACACGGCCCTGCTGCTCGCCGTCGTGCTGTTCGCCTCCGCGATTTCCGGCCAACAAGCGAAGAAACCATCGGAGCCGTACTGGGACAGCGTCTATTCAAAATCACCTGCACCTCCAAGGCGGCAGTAGGCCAGGGCTGCGAACGGTCCTGTGGGGCAGCGCTTCAGCCTGCGCGGGACTTTCAGTCCCGCTGGCTCGCTTACCAAGCACATACTTGCTCAAGCGGTCTTGGCGCGTGGTAGGCCTGCTCCCCACACCGGAGTCGTTACAGCAATCTTTTCGAATGCGGAAACCAGAGCCTTGCCTTGCGGTATCGCGTTCTTTACGGCGGGTAGAGATAATGAGGCATCGTGGCTGGACTGGCTCTCCCACACTTCGGTGACCCAGACGACATTTTCATCGGCGGAGTCTTTCGCCACCACATAGCTTAGGCATCCCGGCATATCGGCTGCACTGCCCTTCAAAACATTGATCAGTTCTTCACGCCTGCCTGGTACGACGGTCAATTTGCCGATGAGTCCATGCATAGTGTGCGCTCCTTGCGAATCGGCCGGGCTGGAAGCGAGTCCCACGACAGCCGCTGCACGAAACAGTTCCAGGAATTGTCGGCGATCAAATTGCCCGCCATGAAAATCATCCGCGGGACACGCGAGCCGGTTCCCTTTCATCCAAAATAGCGTAGCAGGTTCATACGTCGGAGCGTGCCGCGCGTTTGAACTTTTCGACCTTCCTGGCGTCTAACACTCGAAGGGGAAGTTCACGTTTCGTGTCTCTCCGCAACCCCATTGCCCTTTCGGCTTGGCAACGCGCACTCCTCGATTTTCCCCGGGATCTGGGCCACGCGTTACCCGAACGCGTGGTGGCCATCGACAGAGATGGCACGATGTCGGTTTATTGGCGAGACTACCTGGCCTTCCGCGCCAACCTCCATACGTTGAGCGGATTGCCGTCCTGTGTACTACTGTGTTACACACTGTCCCACCAATCACCCAAAGCCTGGTGTGGGACCGGCTTGAGCCGGTCCTGCGCCGGACTTCAGTCCGGCAAGAGTCCGTCGGCTTTAACCGGCGCATCGAGTCCGTGTGCTACCCGGTCTTGAGACCTTTCGCCCCTGGCGGCTCCCTCAATATGGCCCATTTCATCAGTACGCCTAAGCTCATGGTGCCTGTGACTGAATAATCATGGCACTAACTTACAAGTGTAACCACACCCGAACCTCCTGAATTGTATTAAAGGCGAATTTCGACATGTTCTTCTCACGCCCCCTTCCCTTTATTTTCCGCTGATTCCGCTCCACTTATCCGAATCTCCCGCCAAACCCCCTTCGCCCCCGTGCTACCGTCGCGGTCAGGAGAGCCTCTATGCGCCACCACCCTTTCCCACCCGCCGCCGCCGCGCCGCTCCATTCCGCCCCTCGCCGAACCCGACAACCGCGTACCGAACGAACCCAATTACCCTCCTGTTTTCAATACCGTTGCTGCGTTTCTCAACACCGGACGAACCTAGCACCCAAGCCCAACCGCCGCGCTCCCGCCTCGTATAGAATCACTCTGATGCCGATCCACGACACCCTGGTCAGCTACACCAACCTCGTCAAGCCCTTCGGCAGCCACGACGCCCTGCTCGCTAAGACCCACGACGTCGCGGCCAAGGTCATCGGCGACCCCGCCAAAGTCGCCGCCGCCATGGCCGACCTCCAGACCGGCCTCGACCAGTGGCGGAACGTCGAGATCCACCCGCAGATCCTGCACACGCCCCACAATCTCACCGCCTCCCTCCTCCAGTCCCACGTCGTGCGCCATGCCACTATCGCCAACCGCATCGACCATTTCTTGCTCAAGATCGCAGGCATCGTCCTGGAAGGCCTCGAGGTGAGGTTCTCCGACGCCGATTGGCCCGACTGGGCCGCCAGCTTCTTCTCCTGGATCGCCGACATTGTGCCCGCCGTTCCGCAGCCGCCCGGTCCCGTTGCCGAGCCCATCGCCAATACCTTCTCCATCGGCGTCCTCGGTGATTTCGGCACCGGCCTCTACGGCGCCCCCATCTGCCGCTACGTCGACAGGATGCTGCCCGGGCAGAACGACGCGGGCCAGACCGTGCCCATCCCTGGCGCGTGGATCTACGACACCAACAACCTCTATATACCCGACTTCGCCACCCGCTTCGCACCCAATGGTTTCCTGCGCCTCGAATTCGATGGCGCCCACCTCGTAGAGTTCGTCCGCTCGCCCGGCGGCGCCAACGTCTGGCTGGAGGAGTTGACTCCGGCGGGTTAGAATCCGATTTTCGTCTTTTTGGAGGAGCTTATGCGAAAACTCGCGACATGCATCGTCTTGACCGCGGCAGCCTGCGCAGTGCAAGCTGCCGTGAAAGTGCCGGCCCTGATATCGGACCACATGGTGCTTCAACAGGGGATCCCGGTGCGCATCTGGGGTACCGCCGATCCCGGCGAAGCCGTGCGCGTGAACCTGCAAGGCCAGAGCGTCTCTGCCAAAGCCGGCGCCGATGGCAACTGGACCGCCTGGCTCAAGCCGCTCGTCACCGCCGGCCCCCTGGAAATGACCATCGCCGGCTCCAATACCATTTCCATCAAGGATGTGCTGGTGGGCGAGGTCTGGGTCGGGTCGGGACAGTCCAACATGGAGTTCCGGCTCCAGACCGCCAACAATCACGACGACGAAATCGCCCAGGCGAGCTATCCCATGATCCATCTCTTCCAGGTGAAGCGCGCAGTCGCGGATCAGCCAGCGGACGACGTCGTAGGAACCTGGCAGGTCTGCTCGCCCGAATCGGCGAAAGGCTTCTCCGCGGTCGAGTATTTCTTCGGACGTCACCTCCAGCAGAACCTGCACGTGCCCATGGGCCTGATCGAGAGCGACTGGGGCGGAACCCCGGCGCAGTCTTGGACCTCCCGGCCCGCGCTCGAAAGCGATGCATCCTTGAAGTTCGTCCTGGACGAGTGGGACAAAGTGCTGGCCGACTATCCGGCGCGCAAGGTGAAGTACGACGCCGCGCTCGACGCATGGAATAAAGCCGCGGCCGAAGCTCGCGCCAATGCTAAGATGCCACCCAACCGCCCTGCCCCGCCCCCGGGTCCCGGTCATCAGAACACGCCCGCCGGCCTCTACAACGCCATGATCGCGCCCCTCACGCCCTACGGCATCCGCGGCGTCATCTGGTATCAGGGCGAATCCAACGCCACCGAAGCGCACGCATGGAAGTACCGCCGCCTCTTCGGCGCCATGATTCAGGACTGGCGCAACCGCTGGGGCGAAGGCGATTTCCCCTTCTACTTCGTCCAGCTCGCCAACTACAAAAGCAACCAGTTCTGGCCGGTCCTGCGCGAATCGCAGACCGAGACCCTGCGCCTCGCCAACACCGCCATGGCCGTGATCATCGATATTGGCGAATCGCGCGACATCCATCCCAAGAACAAGCAGGATGTCGGTCTGCGGCTCGCGCTCGCCGCTCGCGCGCTGACATATCGCCAGCCGGTCGAGTACTCCGGCCCCGTGTTCCAGGCGGCGGCCCAGGAGGGCGGCGCGATGCGCGTCTACATGACCCATACCGATGGCATGCAGGCGCGCGGCGGCGGAGCCGTCGCCGGATTCGAGGTGGCCGGCCGCGACGGAAACTACGTCGAGGCCCAGGCGAAAATCGATGGCGCAACGCTCGTCGTCTCGAGCCCGCAAGTGGCTGACCCCGTCGCCGTGCGCTACGCCTGGGCCGATGATCCGGTCTGCAACCTGGTCAACCAGGCCGGTCTCCCGGCCGGCCCGTTCCGCAGCGACCAGCCGCATTACAATCAGTAGGTGCGCGAAACGCGGGCGGCGGTGGCAGGCCAGGGGCGCGCCGCATTTCGGCATGCGAATTTTCGCCGCTTCCTGTGCGGCCGCTTCCTGGCGCAGGCCGCCGGGGAGATGCAGGCCGTTGCCGTAGGCTGGCAGATCTACGCCATCACGCACCGGCCGCTCGACCTCGGCCTGGTGGGCTTGGCGCAGTTCCTGCCCGGCGCGCTGCTGTTCCTGATCGCGGGGCAGACCGCCGACCGCTTTCCTCGAGAGCGCATCCTGCAATGCTGCTTCTCGGCGTTCGCAGTCGTGTCGGCGATGCTCGCGGGGTTGAGTTGGCACGGGGTGAGCGCGGTGTGGCCCATCTACGCCGTCCTCCTGATGCAGGGCGTGGTGCGCGCCTTCACCACTCCCGCGGCGCAGGCGTTGGTCCCGTTGACCGTGCCCACGGAGGATTTCCCGAACGCGGTGGCGTGGGCGTCGAGCGTCTTCCAGGGCGCCATGGTGCTCGGTCCCGCCATCGGCGGCGCGGTCTATGGCTGGACCGGAAGCCCGGTACCCGTCTACGTGGCGGCGTGCGGATGCTGCCTCGCCGCGGCGGCGCTGATTTCGATGGTCCGCATCGGCCAGGCGAAAGCTCCCGCGCCACGGTCGCAGCGGGCCATCCTCGAAGGGTTGAGGTATCTGTGGCGGGCGAAGATCGTCCTCGGCGCGGTGTCGCTGGATCTCTTCGCCGTGCTGCTCGGTGGAGCGGTCGCGCTGTTGCCGGTCTATGCGCGCGACATCCTGGACGTGGGCGCCATGGGATTGGGCATACTGCGCGGCGCGCCCAGCGTCGGCGCCGTGACTATGGCCATCGTGCTGGCGCATCGCCCCATGCGCCGGCGCGCGGGAACCGCGATGCTCGGGTGCGTGTGCGGATTCGGCCTGTTCACCGTCGTCTTCGCGCTGTCGAGAAGTGTGGTGTTGAGCATTGCGGCGTTGGTGCTCGTGGGTGCCTGCGACATGGTCAGCGTGATCCTGCGCCATACGCTGGTGCAGCTTTCGACGCCGGATGAGATGCGGGGGAGAGTGAGTGCGGTCAATATGGTGTTTATCAGTACATCCAACGAGGTGGGTCAGTTCGAGTCGGGTCTGACGGCGCAGTGGTTCGGGACTGTTCCGGCAGCGGCTTTGGGCGGGATCGGCACGATCCTGGTGGTCACCTTATGGGCCTGGCTATTTCCGGAATTACGCAGGGTCGATGAGCTGCAACCAACCCCGAAGGCCTAACATCCAGATAGGATATCCGTCATTGAACTTGAAAGAGGTTAGACATGCGACGAACGTGTGAGCTTGCTCTGGCAGTGGTGTCTCTTGGCATGGCGCTCGCGGCCAACGGATTCGGTCAGGCAGCGGCGGCCAACGGCGAGATCACGGGCACGGTGACCGATCCCTCCGGCGCCGCGGTAGCCGGTGCCACCGTGAATGCGACCAACACGGAAACCGGCTTCAAACAGTCGGCCAAGACCTCGGACACGGGACTTTACCATCTCACCGTCCTGCCGCTCGGAACCTACGAGATCGAAGTGCAGGCGTCGGGATTCGGCGCCGCCAAGCGAACTGGCATCGTCCTTACCGCTGGCCGGATTGCCACCGTGGACGTGCCGCTCAGTCTGGCGGGTACGGCGACCACGGTCGAAGTGTCTGCCGCCAGCGCGATCACTGAGCCGAGCCGCATCGACCTCGGCAGCACGCTCGATTCGAACATGACCCGCAACCTGCCGTTGGTCTCGCGCAATCCGTATAACTTCATCCTCTTCCAGCCTAACGTCAGCGGCCGTGCCAACACCGAGTTCGGCGTGCCGCGCAAGATCAACGCCAACGGCTTCAACGGCCGGATCAACTACCAGCTCGACGGCAGCAACAACACCGAGAGCGACCGCGCCGGAATCCGCCTCATTCCGATCTCCGATCTCTACGTGGCCGAAGTGCAGCAGGTCTCCAACGGCTTTGCTCCCGAATTCGGCAACACCGTGGGCACGGTGTTCAACTCGATCACCAAGAGCGGGACCAACGAGATGCACGGCGACGCCCACTACCTCTTCCGCCGCACGGACATGAGCGCCAAGCCCAAGCTGCTGGCCGCCGGCGCCACCGTGCCCGACGTCAACGTGGATGCCTACGCGGTCGACGGTGGCGGCGCGCTGGTCAAGGACAAGCTCTTTTACTTCGGTGCCTTCGAGCATGTGAGCCGCGACCTGCCGGCCGTGGTTACCGTGAGTCCCGCCAACATCGCGGCGCTTGGACTCCCCGCGGACTACGCCAACCCGGTCCCGTTCCGCCAGAGCGTCTTCTTCTATATGGGTAAGGCCGACTGGCAGATCAATCAGAAAAACCGGCTGAGCGTGCGCTACATGCATCACGCCAACACCGAGCCCTACGACAACTCGACCATCGGCGGCCTCTTTCTTACGTCGCAATCGTTCAACTTCGTCGATCGCTCGCACGTGGGCGCCGTACAGTTGATCTCCACCATCAGCCCCACCATCGTGAACGAGCTGCGCGGGCAGGTCGCCTATCGCGGCCAGCACCAGGATACCTTTGCCGGCTCGGGACCGCAGCCGGCAATCGTGGTGAGCGGCGTCGCGAACTTCGGCGGACCCACGCAGGCGGGCTTCGTATACGAGGAAACCACCCCGGAGATCGCGGACAACTTCAGCTACGTTCGCGGATCGCATTCGTTCAAGTTCGGCGGCGGAACGCACGCCGTGCGCGACACCCAGACTCAGGCCGCGTATGCGCAGTACACGTTCGCCACCATCGCCGCGTACCAGGCTGCGGTGAGCGGCGTCGCCCCCAAGGGATATACCAACTTCCAGCAGGTAGTAGGCAATCCGACGGTTTCCTACAACTCGCTGTTCTCGAATTTCTTCGCGCAGGACACATGGAAGCCGCTCCGCAATCTCACGATCACCTACGGCGTGCGCTACGACTTGTACCAGCCTCCGACCGCCGACAAGAACGCGCTGTTCCCGTACTCGCAAAAGGTCAACACCGACAAAAACAACTTCGGTCCGCGCCTCGGCTTCGCTTGGGGTTTGGGTAAGGACCAGAAGACCGTGATTCGCGCCAGCTCGGGCATCTTCTACGACTCCCCGCAGACCGATCAATACCGGCGCATGCTCGCCGTCAACGGCAATCCGCAGTATTTCACGCTGTCGATCGCGCCCACCGCTTCGTTCGCGCCCGCGTTCCCCGCGCTCTTCAACGGCATCCCCACCGGCGCGACGATCCCGCTGGATGTAAATACAGTGGCGCCGGACTTCGCCAATCTGTACTCGATCAACGCCAACTTCTCCATCACCCGCGAGCTCACCCCCACCATGTCTTTGACCGCATCCTACCTGTACACGGCGGGCAACCGCTTGCCGGTCTATCTCAGCCTGAACGTGGTGCCGGGTGGCACCTTCCTGGCCGACGGCCGTCCCATCTTCAGCTCCACCGCGCGCGTCTACCCGCAGTTCGGCAACGTGCTCGCCGCCGAGTCGATCGGACACTCGACCTACAACGGCGCCAACCTGACGCTCCGCAAGCAGCTCTCCAAGGGAATCGAGTTCTACGCCACCTACACCTGGTCGCACGCCATCGACAACGCCCCCGAACAGAACAACATCGACGCGGGTGCCTTCCTGCCCGCCGATCCGACCAACCTTCGCCGCGAGCGCGGCGATTCCCTCACCGACAAACGGCACGTCTTCAACATGACCAGCGTGTTCATGCCGGAATTCCACGCTTCGAACAAAACTGTCAATGCGCTGGCCAATCACAACCGGCTTGCGATGTCGATCGTCGCCGCCACCGGCGACGTCTTCAACATGGGCGGCAATCGCGTGCTGAACGGCGACAATGCCACCGGATCGGCCTACCAGCGCCCGCTGTTTGTGGGACGCGACACCATCCGCGGTCCCGCCCAGTTCGAATGGAACGCGCGGTATGCGCGCCTCTTCCCGATAAAGGAGCGCACCAGCGCCGAATTCATCGTGGAGAGCACCAACATCACCAACCGCCTGAACGTAATCAGTCTGAACTCGACGGCGACAGTGGATACCGCTGGAAATATCCTCACGCCGGCCTCGCTGGCCCCGACCGGCACCCGCGATCAGCGCCTGTTGCAGTTGGGAGTCCGGTTCAACTGGTAGAGCGAAGAAGGGGGCGCAGCACCCCGTGTTTCTTCTTCGCTTCTTTACTTCTTCGCTTCTTGACTTCTTTTCGCCTTTACAAATTCCAGCTCGGCTTGCTTTGGGATCCCGGGCTCGAAGCAGCGCCGGCAGCGCGCCTCGTACATATCGGCCGCGCCTACCACGATCAGCTCGTCGGAGCCTCGCAGTCGCTGCGTATGCTTGGCGGGGTTTCCGCAGCGCACGCAGATCGCCAGAGTCTTGGTGATGGACTCGGCGTGGGCCAGCAGATCCGGAATCGGCGCGAAGGGCCGCCCGAGGTAGTCCGTGTCCAGGCCGGCAATAATGACCTGCTTGCCACTGTCGGCAAGCCGCTGGGCCACGTCCACCAGTTGCGGGCCCATGAAGTTGGCCTCGTCGACGCCGATCACCTCGCTGCGCCAGTCGATGCGGTCCATGATCTCGCCCGCGTGGGCCACGACTTGGGAGTTCATGCGCAGATCGCCGTGTGAGACGATCTCGTCGTCGGAGTAGCGATTGTCGATAGTGGGCTTGAATACTTCGACGCGCTTGCGGGCGATCATGGCGCGGCGCAGGCGCCGGATCAGTTCTTCGCTCTTGCCCGAAAACATGGGGCCGCAGATGACTTCGATCCATCCAACATTGCCGGTTACGATGTCCATAGGAACCGCTCAGGATGACACATGGACAGGGTTGAAATCCAGCGGACGGAGTTTCCCGCTACGCTGGTAAAGATGCGCGAACTATTGAATGATGCGGCATTCAGGGCTGCTCGATATCTGGAAGAGATTCAGGAGCGGCGGGTCGGGCCCTCGGCCGACGCAGTCCGTGGCCTGGATGCACTCATCGAGCCGTTCCCGTGCCATCCCACGGCACCCGGCGATGTGCTGGCCCTGCTCGACCGGTATGGGTCGCCTGCGACCATGGGAATCTCCGGCCCCAGGTTTTTCGGGTGGGTGATCGGCGGCTCGCTGCCGGCTGCACTCGCCGCGAACTGGCTCGCGTCAGCCTGGGACCAGAACGCAGGGCTGTTCGTCGCCACGCCGATCTCGGCGCTCCTCGAGGAAGTGACTCTCGGCTGGCTGACAGAAGTGCTTGGCCTTCCAGCCGGGTGCGGAGGGGCATTCGTCACCGGTGCCACGGTGGCCAACTTCACGGCGCTGGCGGCTGCGCGTCACGCCGTGCTGGCGCGGGCAGGCTGGGACGTCGAAGCGCAAGGACTCTTCGGCGCGCCCCGCATCCAGGTCGTCGTGGGCGACGAGGCGCATCCCTCGCTGATCAAGTCGCTGGGCATGCTCGGCCTGGGCCGCGAGCGCGTGGTGCGCGTGCCGGTGGATGGGCAGGGGCGCATGCGGGCGGACCTTCTTCCGAAGCTCGAAGCGCCGGCCATCGTCTGCGTCCAGGCGGGAAACGTGAACACGGGCGCCTTCGATCCGGCGGAAGAGATCTGCGGGCGCGCGCACGAGATGGGCGCATGGGTGCACGTGGACGGCGCCTTCGGATTGTGGGCCGCGGCAAGTCCACGGTACGCCCACCTGGCGGGAACAGGCGACGCCGACTCGTGGGCGACCGACGCGCACAAGTGGCTCAACGTGCCGTATGACTGCGGGCTGGCCTTCGTGCGCGATCCGGAGATATTGCGCGGCGCAATGAGCCTCACGGCGGCGTACCTGCCGCAGGGCGAGCATCGCGAGCCTTCGCAGTACGTGCCGGAGCTTTCCCGGCGGGCGCGCGGAGTGGACATCTGGGCGGCCATGAAATCGCTCGGCCGCAGCGGGCTGGCAGAGCTGGTCGAACGCTGCTGCGGGTGCGCTCGGCGGTTCGCGGAGGGGCTTTCCGCGGCCGGCTTCGAGGTCCTGAACGACGTGGTATTGAACCAGGTCCTGGTCTCCTTCGGCGATGCGGCCACCACCGGGCGCGTGATCGCGGGAATCCAGGAGGATGGGACCTGCTGGTGCGGAGGCACGGTGTGGCAGGGGCGGACCGCAATGCGCATCAGCGTGTCCTCCTGGGCAACTACAGAGGCGGATGTGGACCGGAGTCTGGCAGCCATGCTGCGCGTGGCACGCACCAGCGCGGGCGCTCCGACCTACACCACCCAGCCGGGGCGGTAGGCGCGCCGTACGAATGCGGTGGCTTCCGGCGAGTTGCGGAACTTGAGCTTGGCGCTGTTCCACTGGAGCGTCGTCTTCGGGAATCGGGTGGCTAGCGGCCCCAGGAGCACGGCCTCGGTAAGCGGGCCGGCATAATCGAATGGCACACTGGCTTTCGTGTTGCCGAGCACGGCTTCCACGAACTGGTGGTAGTGGTTGGTCGATTCTGCCTTGGGCAGCTCGAATCCCTTGAACTGGTCCTCGGGCAGAAGCACGGGCATGCCGATGTGCGGCAGCAGCACCACGCCTTTGGTGCCGATGAAGATCGAGCCCTGGCCGGGGATGGCGCGAGTCCCCAACAGCGCCTGCACCTCGCGAGGCGGCCGTTCGTCGCCGTCGTACCAGGAGACGTTGATGGTCTTGCCCTCGGTGTACGGAGTGCCCGGGAAGACATAGTGGATGATCGAATTGATGGCCCAGCTTTCGCGGTTGGGCGCCGGGCCTTCGCTGCGCACCGAGACCGGTGCGGTGAGGCTGAGTGAATCGAAGACCGGATCGAAGATGTGGCAGCCCATATCGCCGAAAGTGGCCGTGCCGAAATCCAGCCGCTTACGCCAGTTGACCGGATGATACACCTCTTTGATGTACGGCCGCGGAGACGCGACGCCGAGCCAGTAATCCCAGTTCAGCGAGGCCGGCGGCGTATCGGCTGTGGTCGGAAGCGGGTCCATGTCGCCCCACTTCTTCTCGCTCCAGGAGTGCACCTCCTTGACCTTGCCGATGGCGCCGGACTGGATGACCGCCGCCACGGTCCGGTACTCGACGCGCGAGTGGACCTGTATACCCATCTGGGTGACCAGCTTCTTCTTGCGCGCGGTCAGGGTGAGCTGGCGGATCTCGTGCAGATCGTGGGCCAGCGGCTTCTGCTGATAAACGTGCCATCCCGCATGCATGGAGCTCATGCCTTGCGGGGCGTGCATGTGGTCGGGCGTGCCGATGCACGCAATGTCCACGTTGCGGCGCTCCTTGGAAACCATTTCCCGCCAGTCCTGATAGATGCGGGCTTCCGGATACTTGCGCTTGACCTTGTCGAGTTTGGCCGAGTCGACCTCGGCCACGCAAGCGAGCTTGACCTTGGGATGGGAAGCGATCGGGTCAAGAGTCAGAAAGGCCATGCCGTCGGCGCCAAACGCGGCGAGGCGCAAGGTGCTGGCGCGCGGGGCGGAGATCAGGCCGCGGACGAAAAACGGGGCCGCGGTGAGCAGGGATCGACGGGAAACAAGTGTCGGCACACCGCTTATTGTAAGTCCAAGCGGCCGTGCGTTATTGGAACGCGGTGCGGGCCATCGGAACCCCGGCCGGGATCAGCTCGATTCCCTGCCCTCGCAGGGTTTCGCGCATCAGAGAGACGTTGACGTCGATGTATTTTCGGGAGTACTGCAGCATGCCCGCCCGGCGGAATTCGCTCATGTGCGAAGTGACGATTTCCCGCGATGTCCCAATGTATTCGGCGATCGTCTGGTGGGTGAGGGGAGCGAGGCGAAGGCCGCCGCCCGCCGGAGTGCCCAGGCTCTCGGCGAGCTGGAGCAGGCCCAGCATCACCCGCTCGGGAGTCCTGCGGAAGGCCAGTCCTTCCAGTCGGGCGTTCAGTTCACCGCACCGGCGCACGAAATGACCCATCAGCTCCATGCCCAGCCGCGGGTCGCGCGCAATCTGCTGCTCGACCTCAGCCCGGCTCCACGACATGACTCGAGCCTGGTCGAGAACCGCCGCGGACTCACCGGGGTCGGCCGCAGCGATCAGGCAGGCTTCGCCAAACAGGCCGTTCGGGCCGACAATTCGAGTCACAATCGAGCCCGACTCGTCAAAACAGTTACTAATGAGGACACGCCCGGAGCGTACCATGTATAGATTGTTGCACAGGTTATGCGGGCCATAAATGAGTTGCCGCCGACCAAAATCCTGGGTTGGCTTCCGCGGTAACGATAGTCCGGCATCCTGATTCGTCATGGCTAAATAAATGGGACGGCTCATGTAGATGTGCCCCTCGTCGTTTAAGCTTGAGTCCGAGTCTTAGGTTATATGGTATCGGCGATTTTAGCGATTTCAAGCTGCAATGGTGTTACAGCACACCGGCGCCTTGAGGGCTCGTGTGCCGGGAGCAACCCTGAACGCGCCCCATTGCGCACAAATGTACGATTGACGGGCCTTGAGTCGAGAAAAACTTCGCGGGTGCGAAGCGCGAGAGTGTGGTACTAGACAGTATTAGTCCGGCAGTGGCTGGCCCTTGGTCTCGGGAGCAAAGGGAAGCGCCGCCAAGCCAACAAGAAAGACGGCACACATCGTCACACCTGCGTAGCGCATGGCATCGGGGCCCTGATATACACGGCTGGTAAGTACGCCCAGAGTGAGGGGGCCGGCCGCAGCGGCGAGCCGCCCCACGTTGTAACAGAAACTGGTGCCAGTGCTACGAAGACGGGTGGGAAACAATTCCGGCAGATAAATCGCGTATCCGCCGAAAAGAGATAGCTGGGCAAATCCCATCAGCGGGATCATCCAGAATACATCGCTCAAAGCGCGAAGATTCCAGAAGGTGTACGCCGTCATACCCATGGCTGCTACGAAGCTGATGGCGAAGGCCTTCTTACGCCCGGTGTAGTGGGTAAGATAGGTGAACGCGTAGACGCCGAAAAAAGCACCCAGGTTCTGGAACAGTGACGTAATGCCGTTCCAGGTGGTGATCTTTCCCGCCAGTAGCGCCCCACTGAGGCCCTGCGCCCGGAATTGGGGCTCGAGTACCGTCCGCTGCAAATCGTAGCTGAAGAAGCCGATTCCCCAGAGGCCGACCACGCCCGCGCTTGCCAGTAGCATGCCGACGATCGAATTGCGCCGCCAGCGAGGGTCGGAGAACAGATCCCCGAACGAGCCGAGCTTCTTCTTTTCGGCGCGGGCTTTGAGCCAGGATTCTGGCTCCTTCAGCTTCTTGAAAACCACCAGCGCCAGTGGAGCGGGCAGAGCACCCGCAAGAAACATGTAGCGCCACGCGCCCGCAATCGATCCAGACTGCTCCATCTGCCCGAGAAAGATTCCGGTCACCGCGGCCAGCATGTTGCCGATCGCCGAACACGCCTGCACCAGGCCCAGAGCGTAGGGCCGCGGACGCGCCGGCACTACTTCGGCCACGATCGCCACGCCCACCGCAAATTGTCCGCCCACGCCGAAGCCGCAAAGAAACCGGTAGATATTGAAATCCAGCACGTTGGTGGAGAAGAAACTCAGGCCCGTGAAGAGCGTGTACGAGAGGATAGTGACCATCATCGTCTTGGCGCGCCCGATACGGTCGCCGAGGATTCCGCCCAGGATTCCGCCAATGCCCCAGCCGATGAGAAAGATGGTTGTGGCGAGCGATGCCTGGTAGGAGATTTCCGCGCTGGAGGTCCCGGGCCCGAGCAACTGCGCCATGGCGGGCCGGCGCGCCAGGTTGAACAACTGCTGCGCCATCGTGTCGAACATCCAGCCCATGCTGGCGACACCGATCACGAACCAGTGGTAACCCGTGAGCTCACGATACCACTTGTATTTCGACTCGCCCGCGGCGGCGGGCGGTGTTCCGGTTGCAGACATTAAGTTGTCATTCTAACGCTGATGGGCGCGAAGGTGTTTGTGCCGCGGCGGCGGCGTTACCGCGGCGTGACACTGTCGCCGGACTTCAGCGGGACGTCGCCGGGCAACGCGACGGAATCGGATTCGGCGAGCCCTTCCGCAATCTGCGCCTGCGTGATGCTGGCGATCCCCTGCCTGACTGACCGCCGCTCTACGGCGTTGCCCTTCAATATGAGGACGTAGTCGCCTTGCGCATCGTGCCGCAGCGCCTCCTTGGGGATCACCAGCGCGTTGTCAACCACGGCCGTCCGGATCTCAGCGTTGACATTCGTGCCGGGGATGAGCGCGCGGCCGTCGTTATCGATCAGGCAGATGACCTCGCCAACCTGGCGGGAGCCGAGGGCCTGTATGCTGACCGGCTTCTTTTGCACGCGGCCGTGCCATTGGCGGCCGGGAAGCGCGTCCCAGGTGATGGTCACAGGCTGGCCTTCGGCGACGCGCCCCAGCTCCGGCTCGTCGACGTAGACTTTGACTCGAAGCTGCTCGAGGCGCCCGATATTGGCGATTAGATCGCCGGGATTGACGTACGATCCGGAGCGCACTTCGCGGCCGTATAGGGTGCCGGCCATGGGCGCCCGCACCCGTGCCAACGCGCTGCGCTCGTTGGCGTGGGCGAGAGTGGATTCGGCGTCTTTGAGACGTGCCCGGGCGGCTTCGACGTCGGGCTGCGCCACGAGCGAGCGCCGCCGCTTCTCGAGACCGGTGATTTCGAGCTCGGTTTGGCGAACCTTTTCCCGGGCGTTGTCGGCGTCCTGCCGTGTGGCGGCCTGCTTCGCGACGAGACGGTCTAGGGACTCCTGCGTTTTGCGCTGCTGGTCGAGATCCAATTGCGCGCGCGCGAGGCTGTTTTCGATTTCCGTCAACTCGGCAGGTTTGCCGCCGGCGGTCAGCGCGGCAAGATTGGCGCGAGCTTCGGCGACCTTGGCTTCCGCGGCGTCTACCTCCGCACGCAGGGACGGATCGGAAATCGTGCAGATAATGGAGTTCTTGGCCACGGTCTGGCCGTCTTCCACCGCGACACCGGTCACGATACCCCCAGTTTCCGCGCGCACGGGCTGCCATTCGGAGGGCTCGACTTTGCCGTTGGTGGCCAGAGTGCTGATCAGTGTCTGCCGCTTGACGGGGACGAAGCTCACTGCCGGCGGTTCGCTTTTCCGCAGCACGCCCCAGAGGATGATGCCGGCGATGGCGGCCAGGAGCAGCACCAGCAGGAGTTTTTTCACACTTTCATCTTATTATCGGGACGGCGAACGACGAACTGCGATCGTCCGCTCCACGGTTGCGGCGGATTTTCTGGGCCGCGGGACCTTCTCCAGACGCAGAGCTTTCAGCTTGTCCAGAAAATCGCGGCGATCCACCACGTAGTAGAACTTGATCGACGCCTCCCCGCCGCTCAGCTTTTCGACAAGCTCCTCGAGCGCATCGGCAGGATTGCCGGCGGTAACCTCCATGAATCTCAGGTACCCGGAGCTGCGCAGGCGCGTGAACAGCTCGGGCAAGGTGTAGCGGCCTTCCAGTGTGAGCCCGCCGGACTTGTGCGATCGGCTTACCAAATAGTGGACCAGGATCAGCTCGTCGAAGAGCATCGGCGCCAGGTACAGGCGGCCGGTATCCACCTCCCAACCGGTTTCCAGGCGGCGCGAACGGCGAATTCCGTGAACGCCTTCAAACTGCGCGTTCCAATCGACCTTCGGTTCCTTGCGGCCCAGATAGTGAATTGAGATATCGGGCAGCCACCGCGGATCTTCCAGATCGAGGCCGGCGCCGATCTTCTCGAGCCATTCGAAAAAAGCCGCCTGGCGGGTGGCTTTCTCCTCGATCACAAGAAACTCGCCGTGAGCCGCGGGGAGCGATTTGACGAGCTCGCGGCGCGCCGAATCCGCCGCTTTGCCCCCTTCGATGCGGTAGACCACTAGCCGCGCGTGCCACTTCGCGGCGGAATGGCAATAGGGACAGGGATCTTTGGGAAACGATTTGAGGAAATACGGCCTGGTCAGGGTGGATGCAGACAACTCGACGATGGGCGGCGTATAGCGCTTGATCTCGAGGTGCGCGGTCTTGGGCGCGAGCCCCATCAGACGCGTGAAGACGTCGAGCACGCAGGCGAGACAGATCCACTTCTCGATCGTGTTTACGGCCTCGGGAGGGAGGGATGAGAGATCCAGGGGCTGAATCGCGGGGGCGGAAGGTTTGCGGGCAGGAGTCTTCTTTGACGGCTTGGCTTTGGCGGTTTTTTTCGCCATTCGTCTCATCGTACAGCAGATCGTGCCACGCTAAACTCGAACTGATGCGCCGGCGCTGGACGTATATCGCGATCACCGTGGTATTGGCCGCGGGCGTGGTTGCAATCCTCATGGCCCGACGCAAGCCGGCGCCGCCTACGGATCGCAAGACAGCCGCGGTAGCGTCGGCGGAGGCGCCGCACGAGATCACGCTCCAAGGCCGGATCCGCCCGCAGCACACGGTAGGCGTGGCGCCGAATGTGACGGGGTTCATCGAAGCGTTCATGGTGGAGCCGGGGCAGGACGTCTACCAGGGTCAGGTGCTGGCCCGCGTCGGATCGGAAGGGCTGGAATCGGCCCGCGAGAGCGCGGCAATGGCGCTAGAGCGCGCACGGGAGCAGGTCACCAATGCCGAAACCGCAGTGAACGCGGCCAGGATGGAAGGCTCGCGGTCGGAGGCCGACGTGCTGCGCGCCCGGATGGCTCTGGATCGCGCGCAGAAGACCTACTCGCGGCAGCAGTTGCTGTTTAAGGAGGGCGCCACGCCGCGCCTGACGTACCAAAAGGCGGCGGCCGATTACGATGCCGCAGAGAAGGACTACGAGATCATGCAGGCCGCGGCGCGCACCGGCCGTGAGCGCCTGCAGGCGACCTTGAGCGACCTGGAGGCCGCCCGCAAACTGGTGGACGCAAAAACCAGCGAATTGGATGAGGCGCAGGCGCAGCTATCCGCGGCCGAGGTGCGTTCGCCCGTAGATGGTTACGTGGTCAGCCGCAAAGGCGAGGTGGGGAAGCCGGCCGACGGCCTGGGCCTGGACTTCTTTCAAATCGCGACTGACCTTTACGCGCTCGAAGCGGAACTCGAGCCAAAGGCCGCGGACGTCGGAAGGTTCATCCCTGGAACGCCCGCGCTGGCGCTGGTGCTGGATGTGCAGAGCGGTGCCATGGAAGGACGGGTGAAGGAAATCAAGGATGGAAAAGTGGTGGTGGAGTTCGGGAGCGCGAATCCGGCGATCAAGCCGGGAATGCTGGCGGATGTGAGGGTGCGGTTACAATAAGCTCATCGAGATCGATTTATGGAATTTCTTGCTACCAGTCTCCGCGAGCTGATCACCCAGACTTCCACCAATCTTCCGCCGGACGTGCGTGCGGCCATGTCGCTGACGGCCGGCCAGGAGACGCCGGGGACGCAGTCCTCGCAGGCACTCGATATCATCCTCTCCAACATCGATATGGCGCAGGAGGATGAAGGCCCGATTTGCCAGGACACGGGCATGCCGACGTTTGTGGTGCACACGCCGGTGGGTGTGAACCAGATCAAAATCAAACGGGCGATCCTGGAGGCGGTGGCCGAGGCTACCCGGTTGGGCAAGCTGCGGCCGAACTCTGTGGATTCGATTACCGGTAAGAACACCGGCAACAACCTGGGCGAAGAGACGCCGGTGGTGCACTTCGAGCAGTGGGAAGAGGACGAGATCGAGGTCAAGCTGATCCTCAAGGGCGGTGGCTGCGAGAACAAGAACATCCAGTACTCGGTGCCGTGCAACCTGGATCACCTGGGCCGCGCCGACCGCAACCTGGACGGCGTGAAGAAGTGCATCCTGCACGCAGTGTGGCAGGCACAGGGACAGGGGTGCTCGCCGGGAGCGATTGGGGTCTGCATCGGCAGCGACCGCGCGCACGGCTACGACCTCGCCAAGAACCAGCTATTCCGCACGCTGGACGAGGTGAATCCGAATCCGCTGCTGGCCAAACTCGAAGCGGAGATCATGGAAGAGGCCAACCGGCTGGGCGTGGGCGCCATGGGATTCGGCGGCAAAGCGAGCCTGATCGGGTGCAAGGTCTGCGCCGCCAACCGCCTGCCGGCCAGCTTCTTCGTCAGCGTGGCGTACGACTGCTGGGCGTTCCGGCGCCTCGGAGTGCGGCTGGATGCCGCGACGGGCGCGATCACCAAATGGCTGTATCGCGATCCGGCGCGCAAGGTGGAGAAACTGGCGCGCGGCGAGGGCTTCCCGCTGACCGGACGCGAGGTCGTGCTGACGCCGCCGCTCACCGAGGCGCAGATGCGGTCGCTCAAGGTGGGAGACGTTGTGCTGATCTCCGGCGAGATGTTCACCGGCCGCGACAACGTCCACGCGTATCTGATGAAGAATCCGCCACCGGTCGACCTGAACGGCGCGGTTCTGTATCACTGCGGTCCGGTGATGCTCCAGGAAGGCGGTGAATGGCGCGTGAAGGCCGCGGGCCCGACCACGAGTATCCGCGAAGAGCCGTACCAGGCGGACGTGATCAAGCGCTACGGCGTGCGCGCCGTAATCGGCAAGGGCGGCATGGGGAAGAAAACGCTCGACGCGCTGAAGGAGTTCGGCGCGGTGTACTTGAACGGCATCGGCGGCGCGGCGCAATATTACGCGCGCACGGTGGAGAAGGTGCTGGGCGTGAGCCTGATGGAGTTCGGCATCCCGGAAGCGATGTGGCACATCCGCGTGAAGGGCTTCGCGGCGATCGTCACCATGGACGCGCACGGCAATAGCCTGCACGCAGACGTGGAGAAGGCGACCGGCGAGGTACTGGAAACGCTGGCCGCGCCGAGATGAGGACGTCGCTCGACAAGCAGAAAATCAAGATCGTCCTGCTGGAAGGAATTCACGCATCGGCGGTGGAATCATTCCGCGCGGATGGCTACACCAATATCGAGCAGCACGCGGGCGCGCTGGCGGGCACCAGGCTCCGGGATGCCGTGAGGGACGCGTACTTTATCGGCATCCGGTCGGCAACACAGCTCGAGGCGGGCTTCTTCGACGAGGTGCCCAGGCTGATCGGGGTCGGGTGCTTTTGCATCGGCACGAACCAGGTGGATCTGGCGGCGGCGGAAGGACGCGGCATCCCGGTATTCAACGCGCCGTTTTCCAATACGCGGAGCGTGGCGGAGCTGGTGCTGGCGGAGGTCGTGCTGCTGATGCGCGGGATTCCGCAGCGCAACGCCGCGGCGCATCGCGGCGAGTGGGTGAAGACGGTCGCCGGCTCGCACGAGGTGCGGGGCAAGACTCTGGGCATCGTGGGATACGGGCATATCGGCACGCAGGTGGGGCTGCTGGCCGAAGCGTTCGGGATGCAGGTGCTGTATCACGATATCGAAGCCAGGCTCGCGCTGGGAAATGCCAAAGCGGTGGCGTCGCTGGCCGCGCTGCTGGCATCGGCCGACGTGGTGACGCTGCACGTGCCCGAGACACCCGAGACGCAGGGGATGATGGGCGCGCCACAGATCGCCGATATGAAACGCGGAGCCACGCTGATCAACGCGTCGCGCGGAACGGTGGTGGATATCGACGCGCTCGTCGAAGCGCTGCGGGCGGGCCGCTTGAGTGGGGCGGCGATCGACGTGTTCCCGGCGGAGCCGAAGGGCGCGGGCCAGACGTTCGAGAGCCCGCTGCGCGGACTGGACAACGTGCTGCTGACCCCGCACATCGGCGGGAGCACGGCCGAGGCGCAGCAGAACATCGGGATTGAAGTGGCGGGCAAGCTGATCAAGTACAGCAACAACGGATCGACGGTGGGCGCGGTCAATTTTCCCGAGGTGAGCCTGCCGGAGCATCCGGGCAAGCATCGGCTGCTGCACATCCATCGCAATCAGCCGGGCGTGCTGAGCGCGATCAACGGCGTCTTCTCGGGCGAGCAGATCAACATCGCGGCGCAGTATTTGAACACCGATGTGCGAATCGGGTACGTAGTGCTGGACGTGGAGGCGGGCGAGGGTGTGGACGAGATCCAGTTGAAGCGCAAGCTGGACGCGGTGGCGGGGACGATCCGCACGCGGATCCTGTACTGACGTTGCGGGGATTGCGGGCGGGTTGGTACACTGAAATTTCCCCGGCCAGGTAGCTCAGCTGGTAGAGCGCAGCCCTGAAAAGGCTGGCGTCGGCGGTTCGATTCCGTCCCTGGCCACCACATTCCAAACAAGTTAGCAGTCGCCAGAAACATAGGGTTTCAGTCGCGCGAACAATACGCGAACATCGTCAACCGATGTTCGCCTTGTCGCAGTTCTCCTCCGGTTCCATCAGCTTCCAAAGCTCACGAGCGGTGCTGCCGGTTTTGGCCAATTGCTTCCGCGCCGGCTTTGCGTACCGTTCGGTCATCTTGATGTTCGAGTGGCCGCGGATCTTGGCGAGCTCGTAAAGATCGCCGCCATTCATCATGTACCACGACGCGAACGTTTGCCGGAGATCGTGGAACCGGAAGTTCTTGATGCGTGCCCTTTTCAGCAGGTCGTCAAAACTCCCTTCCAGTCTCTGCCGGCCGCTTGTAGCGCCGCGTCTCGGCGGGAAATTCGATCTTCATCAATCACGACTGGAAATCGTCGCAGCTCGCTTGCCAGTTCCGGTGGCCATCGGGACGTACCGCATCTTTCCGCCCTTCAACTTGGACCGAACTGCCACCAGCCCCTCGTTGTACATAACGTCCTGCCAAGGGAGGCCGAAGATCACCAATGAGTGCGATGCCGATGGGGATGGCGATCACAATATGAGCGTCACTGGGCGAGTCGATCTGACGAAGGTATCGCGACCCGGAGACAGGGCTGTGGCACCCGAGAGATGAGGCGATTCAAATCTTACGTTTCGGGCAACTGGGGCTGCACGATTGTCTTCGCGTGGGGGGCCCCAACCGCCTTATGATGCTGCATTGCAGCAGAAGCTCTGGGCGGCCTCGCTCGCCGGAAAGAAGCCAGTCAGCCGTTAATGTGATGGCATCGGCGGACGTGACGTGGCGCAGGACGACGTCCTGCGACACAAACTGGTCCGCGGCGTCGTGCACAACGAAAATGCATTCCTGATGGGCGGCGTCGGTGGCCACGCAGGCTTATGAAACGCCGGCGACCACGTGAGCACTTCGGGTGCCGACTGATCCCCGCCGATTTGGCGGCAGGCCGGCCCACGGGAGCTTGCGGGATCGAGCCAGCGCCCGCCGCCGTCGCTGCGCACGAACGGATGCGGCGGCGACCGGAACGAGGAGGCTCGACGGGCATGCCCGTGTGGGGGCGAGCGCGCCGTCGAGGAGCCGACCAGGATCTAGGGCACCAGCCCGCGCCTCATTGGTCCAGACGGGGAGGATGACACGGCCATCCGAAGACGGCCCTCGGTCATTCACACCCTGATGGTGCGGAGGCAGGCATTTTCTACCTCACGACCTCGCCTGAGACAGAGGGTGATTTACGAATGCTTCTTGCAATGGATCACCGTGGTGTGCGGTATCCGCTTGGACCGTATCCGGAGATTCAGGAATTCCGCGCCATGTTACGTCAATTGAAAGCACGAGCAACCTTGGCGCGGCCGCACTTCCACGCGACCGCCGACACCGGCCGCCTTGAGAGGGCCAACCGATTTCAGTTTTGGCGAACTGCCGACAGGATTACCCTGAGCTTCGGTAAAGACGAATGGGATTGCTTGAGGGAGGTTTTCGCGATCGCTTTGAAGGACCCCGGTCTGCAGCAAGTGTTGTCCGCACTCACCATCGAATACGGTGACCTATGGGCGACATCGCTTCGTTTTGGCCGGTACTTGCCGGCGAGGTAAATCGAATCGTTAACTGTCATTCGGCGGGACCCTTAACGTGGCCCGATGCCACGTTAACGACTCTCGGGTAAGGTGCTGATTCGTTTGATGAACGGAGTTTCGGCTACACACAGGCGCAAACTTATGGACCCTGGTGCAGCGGACCAGCGGTCTCCAGGAATTTGCGGAAAAGGCACAGCCAGCCAATAGAGCGTTCCGCACCACATAGCTCAATCTCAGCAGGCGTCGCGAATGGACGCCAGCGGCGAGATGCGCAGAGTTTTGGCCCACGGCAACTCCGCGCCGAGCGGGTCCTGCTGCGGCTTGTCCGTCAACAACTCAACCGCCAACACGGTCAGCGGCGTGTCCGGCGGCAGGCCCAAACTACTCAGCGCCGTCGCCAGATCGGCGCTCGCTACCAGTCCTTCGCCCGACAGAACGCGCGACCCCTCGCCTTGCGGATCGTTCCCCGCCTTCGGCGCCACCAGGCGCGTGCGTGCGATCAACAGATTGCGGAACGCCTGGCGATCCATCTGCGGCACCCGCGCATATAACAGCGCCCACAAGTCCGTGGCAGGAACGGGTGGCCGGACATTGGCCCCGTTGATCACCGGCGTTGCGAACGGCGCGCGCACCAGAATTCCTGCCGGCGCCCGCGTCCCCTGGCAGACCAGAAGCGGCGCGGGATGCTGTACACCGGCTACCCGCAGCATGGGCCCATAGCGGCCCTGCGCGGTACACCAGCGGCTCGCCGTGTGGCCCACGCGGATTTCGTAAACGAAGAAATCAAATAACTCCGGCGACGATTCGCTGAGATTCGGAGGCAGCGGGACCAGGTAATGCGGCTCCGCCGGCGATTTTCCGAGCGCCTGCATGGCGTTCAGCCCGTTCTCATCGCGCGGTTGGCCGGGAACGATCAGCCGCATCCACTCGGGATCGAGCGGCAGGGGCGTCTCCTGTGTCTCCGGCGGAATCAGATCGCCGATCAGCATCGGGTCGGGACCAGCCGTCCGCACCCGTACAAAATAGGCGTCTTCCGGGTCTGCCGGCGTTTCGGCGAACTCGAACCACAGCATTCGCTGGCGCGGTTCGGTCGAAGAGTAGTCGTTGGCCTTCACATAATCGGAAAGCGCGATGCCGGCCGAAACGATGCTCGGCACTTGTGAGGGCGGCGTGGTCACCGGTAGCAGTAGGGAGGTGGTTATGGGATCGGGCGGCGCCACCCCCGGATACATCGGCTGCAGGATGTAGTCCACCGTCACTTCGCAAGGATACACCGGTGTGACCGGCACTCCGGGAGGAGGCTCCGGTGTGACGGGCTTGGGATCGTAGGCATCGAAGAAAAGGATTTCCGCGGATTGCCGGATCGCGTCGCGCGGATTCCCATGCGCACCCGCCGGCAGCGCGGCCTGGAGCTTGTTCCTCACCAGCGGCGCCAGAGCGCGCGGCAGAGTGATCGCGCCCACTACTTCCGGGATATCGCGCTTCGGCAGGTGAACGATTCGCGTCACCGAAATCCCGGCGGGGCCGAGCCCGTTCCAGGTCCAGTCGCGCTCCAGCGTGAACTGCACCACGTTCACCCAGCGCTGCACCAGGTCGGCCGCCGACGCGAACGTGATGGCGGAAGCCTCGGGCGAAAGCGTGTGCCGCAAGTGCGCGGAACAGGCCATCACGACGCGCCCATCCGGCCCGCCCGACAAGGTCAGGCCGGTGTGAGTCAAATCCAACTCTGAGGCCAGGCGTTCCATGGGCGCCGCGACCGAGTTATCGGGCGGCGGCGGTTGGAAGAAGAAGGAACGCAGCGCTGAAAAGCTCTCGGGATTGGCGAGCAGCGGCGCCTCGCTGACCGCGGTGGCGCGCAGGTCGACATTCACCGGCGCCCCGATGCGCGCGTCTTCAGTGGCGAAATAACCCGGGTCGTCCTTGCCGATGCCGGTCAACGTGAGGCGCAGGTCCCTTGCCGCGGGCAGCACCAGCAACCCGTCGTCCGGCTGATTCACATCCAGCGTGAGCAGTGTGGGATGATCCTGCACGTCGAACGTGATCTTCATCTCGTCGGCCGCCCACTGCCGAGTTGTCTCGTAGAGCGGCATCCACACGTCGGTATCGCCGTCGAGCGCCCTGGCCTGCACCAGAATCCGTACCGCTGTCACGTCGGGATCCGGCAGGCTGATCTCCCGGGTAACGGGTGGGTCGGCCGCAAGCTGACTCAGATCATCTTCCAGTCTCACGAAATCGGCTCCCGCGAAGAGAATCTCGGGATAGCCCAGGCGCGGCCGCGCGATCTGCAACTCGCGCGCCACATCAGGAGGGCGTTGCTTGATCTCCACCGGCCCCGGCGCCTTCCCTCTGCGGAAAGTAACCGTCGAAACCGAATGCCCCGCCGGTTTCGGAGACGGCACACTGCTGTCCGGCCCGCCTCGCGTGAGATCGGCCATGCGCACGCGGAAGTCGTACGTATGGCCGTAGCGCAGCGGCACCGCTTTATCGTTCACCGGCACAAAATTCTTATCCCGCCCCAACAGGTTCGGCGGAGTGTCCGGTCCCTGCACGTCGCCGCGCGCGTGCAGGCGAACCAGGTCGGCATCGCTGAGAACGAGCGAGGACCCGCGCCACGTAGCGAAGTAGCTGGGGAACCAGAATGCGCCCGGCTGCTTGGGCGAGATTTGCGAAGGCGCGACTTCCACCACTGCCTCGCCATCGAAGGGGCCGAGCGAGATGGCGCCTAGTTGCAGATCGCCTACACTGCGCACAGCCACCAGCGAGTTCCACGCGCCGTCACCCTCGCGTACATCGACGCGATAGCCGGCCACGCCGAGCGGCGCATCGATAGGCAGTTCGCCCGCGTCGTCGCGCTGCACTTGCCGGTTCAGCCATTCGGCGATCTGCTCGTCTTCCCACGCGAGTTGAATGCCATCGCCGGGATCGGGCGTTTGCGCGCAGTGCACCATTCTCGCCAGACCGTCCTGATAGCGCTCCGCCTCGCGAAAAACATCGTCGGCCAGCAATCCGCTCGGACCGTCCGTTACCGGGAAGAGAAGGGGCGCGAACAGTGGAAGTGGGTCGGCGCCCAGCGTTGGAATTCGTGCCGCATACCGGGCCGCAATTCCCGCCGCTCCCGCGTAGTCGCTGCTGGCGTGCAGGTCGATGTAGAGCCAGCCCCCGCCCGCAAAGAACGCGGGGTTGTCCGGCGTGATTGTGGTCTCGAGGAGCAGGCCCATCGCGCTCACCAGATTCGGCTGGCGCAGCGCCAGCGCGATCACCTTGCCCCAAGTCACGTCGCTGGTCAGGACGGCGGGCTCGGGCGGTTGATCGAGCGCGCCCGAGTGCATGGCGCAATCGAACTCGTCCGGCGTCGCAAGGTATTGTGAACGGAGGCGGTTGCCGATAAGCGCGCGGTAGCTTTCCGTGAGCGACTTGCGAAAAACCGGCTTCGGACCCGCCGCGCCGGGAGCGGTCAGAGTGAACTGCTTCGCGAGTTCATCGAACACGGCGGCCTTGTCCTCGGGGGCCTGGCCGTTGGGCGGCGGATCGATCGCGAGCGGGCCGGAAGGCGTTGCGTCTCCGGATTGAGGAAGTCGCGCGAGACTGCCGATCAGGTGCGCCTCGAAGACCAGCTTGGCGGCGGCGAACGCGGGCAGTCCGGGCATGAGCGGCGCGCGCGGGTCGCGCTGCGGCGGATCGCCCTTCGGCAGGCAGAGAAAGCGTACCACCAGCGATGTGCCATCCCACGATTGCGGGAAGGGGAGCAGGCTGAGTCTGGCGTTTCCGATAGGCATCGCGATGGCTCCTATAAAACCGAAGCGGCCGCCGGCAGGAGGCCGACGCCGAGAATCAGGGACAGCGCAGCCAGAGGGAGGTCCTGTTGAAACTGCGCTGTGAAATCGATATCTTCATCCACGAAGAACGCGACCTGCACCGAAGCCGCGACGCGAATCTGCGCCCAGATGGTGACGATTCCGCGTTCCTTGCGCTTCATCCTGGCCATGGCCTCCACTCCAAAACTGAAGCCGATGAGCCCGCTGAGCAGTTTCGCGTGGGCATCCAGGCCGATGAGAGCGCCGGGAGACAGGTCTTCCGGAATCAACGTGTAGCCGTAATGTACGGTGGCTTCGACCTCGACCAGGTCAGGAATGAGTTCCCCGCCGATCGAGAACACCACTCCGAGCCCCATCTGGATCGTGGGACTTCCCTTGTCGTGCAGCTCGATGCTGAAGCGGAAAAGGCCGCCCGCGTAAAGCAGCGGCGGCAGGATTCCCTGTTGCATGTCGCCCTTGAATTCGAGAAACAGCAGGGCGCGGTTTACTCCGGCGAGGGAAGCTTCGAGTTCGCCTTCCACCCTGAACTCGCCGTAAAACTTGCCCATCCCGACATCCACGCGCTCCTCGGGGCTCTTGCCGATCCGGAAGTCCAGGTGCATGTGCACCGTGAATGATGGGCTGGCGCCGCCGCCCGCCGTGACCGTAACCTCGAAGTCGAAGGGCAGGTCGAGCAACTGGGAAAGCGAATTCAGGATATCGGTCAGTTCTTGCAGTGCGCCGCTGAACTCCAAAGTGGGTTTGCCCAGCTTTGGAAGGCCGCCCACGACCGACTCATAGTTGGTGTGGATTTTGAGTATGCTGTCCAGCGGGGACGGCAGATCGAGATTCAGGTTGGACCTGGGCGCTACGACGTTCAAGGCCGTCGCGGCCGCGGAATCGATCGCGAGCATGACCGTCGTCGGCGGCATCACGGGCAGAGGGTCGCCCGGCGCGGGAGGTGGCGGCGGCGGTGGCGGAACCGTGAGGTACCCGCGGCTGATGCCCCAATCCGCGCCTCTCATCAGGTCCGCGGCCGGGGTCGTATCCACGTGGAATTCGGGCGCGTCGATCTTCCAGGAATTATCGGCGGCAATGTGGAATACAGCCTTCTCCTTCAAACCGAGAGCCAACCCCGGCGGCGGAAAGTGTCCAGTGCTCTGCACCAGCGAATACGGGTCCGCCATCACCGGGGGCAGTTCGAACTGCATGTCGCCAAACGGCGCTACCAGGCTGACGGAGGGCTGCGGGAACAGCACCCTGCAGGACTCGGTGCACATCAATAGACCGTGCTGAATGTGCGGAGTGCGCAGCGCATCGGAGGGCTCGCGGAATCGGTACGCCACGCCCACCTGGACCACGGGAACGCCTCGCCGCGGATCCACCGGCGAGACCTCGCGCGTCGCCGGATCGATGCGCATCACGCTCCACTGTCCGGCGCGCGGGAGTTTCGGAGAGCCAACCACTGCCACCGCGAACCCGATCGTCTTATCGGCATCATCCATGGCGACATCGGATACGATGCTGGAAAGTTGCATCTCCAGCGTGCTGCCGAGGCGGGTCACGCAGTCGATGGAGCTGCTGATCGGGCCGACGAGATCGAACAGTGCTTTGAGTTGAGCGTCGGTAAGCGGCGCGAGCGGTGGGGGTTTGAAAAACACCTTCGGGTCTGGCGGAGGCGGCGGAGCAGCCTCCACCTGAACATAACCGGGGCGATCGTAGATCGGAACCAGTCCGCCTGCATGGCCGTCGATAACGGCATCGGCATCGAAAATCACTGGCTCCACCGCCGCTCCCGCCGCGCCCGCGTCCCCCAAGTGAATCGCGGGACCGGTAATGCGAATGCGCCGGATGTTCTGCAGCGATCGAACCGCGCCTTTTACGAACGGTTTGGGGCGGGCAAACTCGCCCGCGTCCACCGCCACCCATCCCGTGTCGGAGCGGAACACGCGTCCCGAGCCGTGGCGCTCCAGAATCACCGTGCGCACCACGCGCGCCCCGCACTCATAGAGTATGGAGCGAAACTGCAGAACTTCGTACGCCGTGCGCCCGTTGAGCACCTGGAACTCGGCCTTGATGAACCCGTCGTCATCGCCTTCTGAAATCCAATGGCTGAAGGTACTGAGTCCGTAGCCGGAAAGATCCGCCTGTTGCAGGGGAATGGACACGGCGAACTGTTCGTTCAGCGCCGGCTCCAGACCGGCTGGCAGCACGCTGGTCAGTTTGGATAGGTTCGCCCGGTCGAGATTCATCAGTTGAAGCATGGCTCCCAGAAGAGCTCGCGAGGGATCCACTGCCCCGACCGGCGAGTTCGGAGGGACGCTGTTGGCAGCCGTGATGCGAAGCTGGCGCGCGGCGGATAGCTGACCGAAGACCGGCTCGTGCAACTCGGTTTTCTGGCCGGAGCCGTTTATGGGAACAACTCCGCCGGACGACGCCAGGTGTGTCAGAGCGCGAAGTCCGAACGGAAGCGAGAAGAGGGCGGCGGCATCTTTATTGAGCCGGATGCCGTCCAGAATGCCCGCGGTCACGGGCTCGGGCAGCGTGGGCACCAGAGTCACGCTGTTGGCGCCGATTAATGTGGGACTGGTCAGCGCGTTGGAGTGGATGATTTCGTTACTTAGCGTGGGAATCAGCGGATTGGCTTCCACCCGGACCGGCTCCCACAGCACCTGCGGCGGCATGAGCAGTCGCACGTGCTGCATCGGGAAAGCGAGCCGGTTGTCCACCAGCTCGGCCGGATTGTCCGACGGCGACTCGAAGGCAACACCGAGAAGATGCTCGCGGCTGGACATATCCAGCAGGCAGAGAGTCTCGGGATGTGCTCCGAGATAGGTATGAAACTGTTGCCTGAGTGCCACATCGTCCGGATCGATCAGGTCATCGAAGTGCGGCTCGGGAAAGTGGACCTGCTGCTGGAAATACGCGCGCAGCGTGGGCGTCTCCGCATCCTGCCAGGCGAGTCGAATGCCGAGCGCTCGTCCGAACAGGTCGCGTTGCTCGGGCAGGATCAGGTTGGCCGCGTAAGGATCCGGCAGCGTCGGAATGGCGAAGTTCACGTCGAACTGAAGGATGGCGATACCGGAAGCCAGCAGTGGAAGCGTATCGAGGGGCGCGAGCAGGAACAGGTTTCGATGCCCTTTGACGGCCAGGTAGAGATTTTCCAGCACCATACCTTGCAGCGGGTCGGGATCCGGCGGATTCGCCGTGGCGTTGAGGGTCGTCCACAATCCCGCCGGGCTGGAGAAAATGCTGAAGAGATCGATATCGCCATCGAAAGGAAACGGTTGGCCATCCACGCCGCAAGGCAGATCCCACTTATTGCCGATGGATGCGCCGGTGACCGCCACCGTATCGAAGCCCCCACGTTCGCTGCGGAAGAAGAAGTTTGGGCTGGCCCCGCGTGCGAATCGCACCGAGGCCGACGAGGTACTCCAGAAATCGAAATCGTAGTACGCCCCGGAACTCGCCTGGGCGGCATCGAGTTCGAGGCGTTGCGCGTTGGCGGTAAGGCTTCTGAATAGTAACTGGAAAGGCCCGCCCTGCTGGCCCGTGATCGTCGCCTCGATGCCCTGGCTCAGGTGAACCACCAGAGATCCGCCGTGTGCGGCATTCGCCAGCATAGGCAACGGCGTGGAGGAAATAGGAAGTGTCCACCGTGCCAAACTGACGCTGGCTTCGCCGGAGAACATAGCCACGCCCGAGGCATTGCCGTTGAGCGTAAAGCCCGGCTCCGCGGCCACCACTGGAAAGGCGATCTTTTGGCCATCGATGGGTTGGCCATCAAGGACTGGACTGCCGGAAAATGTGAAATGCAGATCGGAGCCAAACCCGGAAAGCACGGGTGCGCCACTTACCGTCGGGGCGCTGTTCGAACTCACGTTCAGTCGCGTGGGCAGTGTTAATGCCAGCGCGTCGCCATCGGAACCGGCTGCCGCGGGCGGCGCCGCTTCGGGTTCCACCGAAAGCGACCACGCCGACCCGGCAGGGATCACGATACCGGAACGGAACCGGAACGTGCCGGCCGCCAGTTGCATCCGGCCACCGGCGATGCGCAGGCCCGTGAAACCCGGCGCTCCTGGTACCAGGAATCGTGAATTGATCCACACCGTCCCGGGGGCGAGGGTCCAATTGCGGAAGTCGGGAGCGTCCGGCGTGGAAGCGGCGGGAATCACGATCTGGTCTTCGGTGCCGCCGGCCGCCAGCAGTTGGGTCACCCCTAGAAACGCGCCCGATCGGAAGTTCGCGTAGCGCACCAGTTCTCCGGAGCGCCGCACGAACGGGCCGAAGATCTCCGACACCTCTTCCGCAACATTCGCGGCGGTGTCCCCGACCGGTAGATCTTCCACCACAAAGCGGACCCGGGTGAAAGTCTTCTGGAGCTCCGCGACCTGGTCGACGGCGGCGTGAATGGCGGCGATGATCGCCGGATCGATGACGTCGGGCGGGATCGTTGCCTGGGCCGGATCCTGCTGGATCGCGCTCGTCGCCAAGGCGATTAAAACATCACTCACGGCCTCAGCGGGAACTCCGGGGGCCGGTTCAGACTCCTTTAGGAACTCTGCCATCTGCGGAATAAGCGTGTTCACAACGGAACTCCCTTGACGTCACGATAATGTTGGGTAATCATCCGTCCGGAGAGTGACCACCGATCCGGTAGTGTCTGCGGCGCGTGACCGGCTCCGAGCGCCCGGCATTTGGCGACAAGATCTCGAAATCGCTCCGGCAGTGGCTACAAACCGGTCGGATGGCGCCGACATCGTCCGCTGCATGTACATCGACGTCCGTCAGGTAACCGTTCGGAAGGACAGGGCGACTGGAATTGGCCGCCGCCTGGGTCCCCGATTGCGGACAGGTACTATTGCGAATCCGATTTTCGTGGACATTGGCGCGGCAACTGCCGTTCCGTTTCTTGTGCTCGTCGATGGCGTATCTCAGCGCGACAGCTTGACTTTCGATCTTCCCTCCGGAAGCATCTGGATCAGTGCTTAAGGGCTCAACCCGGCAGTTACGTCATTCCCCATTATTAGGCGGGAAGAGCACCCGCCAAACATAGCGACATGAACAGTTCTCACCCCATTCATCACAAGTGCAACATCGCTTAACGCCTGGGTAAATGTTGCTGACAAAACACCAGGAAAATTGTGGCACGACCGCGCCATCTGCATCATGCGCTGCATGAATCCCCGCAGTGCCATAGCGACCACGTGTTGCCGCCAGCGACGCCTCAGCCGTAAACTCAGGTATGTTTATCCTATTCATTTCGGCAATCCTTTCGTTTGGTTAGGTTAACGGTTGTCATAGGTTAAATCGATTACCGCTCCAGCAGCGCAGACCACTCACAATTATTCAGGGCGGCTGCAATGCAGCACTGCTCTTGAATCGGCAAATGGAACCGGCTCAAGTTAGTTGTGCAGTAATCTTCCGCATTCGTTTCGACAAAGTCTTATACATACGCTGGGATGCACATGACCAAAAGAAAGGCAGTCGCCGACGCATTGGCTAAGGCACGATGCGGGTTGAATGCCATCAAGATTGGTGGACCTCAGAGCCATCGTTCCCTGGTAATGCTTATGCATCGTAAGGAGCGAAGCGTCTGCAGTGAATCCTGGCAGGTTCATGGTTTTCATTTTCAGATCTCCGTTGTTTGGTATTTCAGCTTCTTGGAGGCGCTGCGCGCCTCATTCTACTCACAGCGGTGCGTCACGGGATTCCAAATACCGAATCCCGTATCGAACCCTGTATCCACGAGAACCAATTGGATAGGCCGACGCTCCAGTTTCGTCAAAAACCAGATCGGTTTAGGTTTGACATTAGCTGGGCGGACAAGCCCACCCGTAACATGGTCTTTCGTCCGGGCCTGAACGCCAAGGCTAAATGAAAAGGGTGACGTCGATGCGCTGGATCCTAGCGTGTTCATAGTTTTTGCTTCACATCCCCTTTTAGCTGGTGAGATCAACGATCGTAATAGGGTGACATTCTCGTAACCAGGAACGGGAATTCCTCAGTCACGTCTACGCGGGTAAAGAACTTCTCTGTAAAGTCGTTGTTACGGTTGGTGAGGGAAAGAATCACATCTACAACCTTTCGGGCGCCGCCTAATCGCGAAGGCCGAACTTCGACGCCCGTTAGCGATGCATTCCGTCCATGGGCATCGGCGACGGTGGCATAGATTGCTGGATAGCGCATAACCGCGTAATTCAATGCCCGGTGCTCGTCGGTCGCTCCTGCGTTATCGGTGAGTTGCATGACTCTGTCAAATACTTCCTGCGCTGTAGCTTCGAATCCTTTGGGAGCCTTATCGGGTCGGGGAATCGCTCCCATCAGCGCATCGCGGCTGAAGGAGTAGATTTGATCGAACGAGACAATGGGAATCATCAGGCCGTTACAGGCGTCCGGCGCGGCAATCGGGCCGCGCACGCCGATTACAACGTCAATGTCTAGCGGGTTCGATGCAGACCGGAGAGCGGCCAGCAGTAAATCGAAGTCGGCTGGGTCTCGCGGTTGTAAGAGGTAGGTATCCAGTCCTTGGATAGTCATCACCCAACACAACTGCCGCACGAGATAGCGGTTCTCGCGTTGTGACAGAACTGTCTGAAACATCTCCCTGTCCGTCTTTCCTTTAGTGTCGGCTCGCCCTGCCACCTGGGCGAATTCCTTTTCCAGGGACACGCGCGGAAAGCGCGCATCCACGCGCCCCAGGGCATAGATATAAGATGGGGCGGCTTCCTGACCGTCCGAATTAGGCTCCGCCGCGCCCTGACAGGTGGCACATGCCTGTGGCGAGAGGACCGCATCTGAACTGCTGAAGGAAGGCAGTGGCCTTGCGGGGCTGCTGTAAACGTCTGTCCGTAAAGCCGATGGGTCGTTTGTTTCAGGGGTATCCATGTGAAGCTCCTTGTTTGAGATGAAACTAGACGCGCTTACTTCGAGAGCCCGCCGAGAACAAGAACCGGCGATTTATTGCCGCGGCCCGGGCCTCGCAGCCCCTGCACGGCGAAATGCCAACATACGATGTGGCACGCTTGATCACATCGCCCAGGCCGATATCCTTCTCGTTCAAAAATCCGGGAAGTCTTACCGGAGTAGATTGTGGTTTGGGTTTATTTGTCGTGTTCATGCATTGGTTCTCATCGGTATCGAAGTGCTAGTGTTTCGTACGCCGTCCAAGCGTCAAGTAGCGGGGGGACTACGCTGACTCGCCGCACCGTGGCTTGGGTCACGGCAAGCTTGACCGCCTGTGCTGTTGCGGAAGGGAACATAGACCACAGCAGCGCGATTGTTCCCGTTACGAAAGGAGCCGCGACGCTGGTTCCGCTGGACGGGACTGAGTTACCGTTACTGCCCGCGCTGATTACGCCATCGCCCGGTGCGCGAAGACCCCTGGCACCGATGGAGTGCCCAACGTTCGAATAAGCCGAAGGCAAGCCTTCGCGATCGCAAGCCGCCGTTGGAATTACCCAGGGATGGCTGGTGATGACCGTACTGCCGACGATCTTTTGATTGCCCGCGGCGGCGACTATAATAATGCCCCGAAGCATGGCTTGGTCGAGCACCGATTTTAAGGCCTGATCGGCGCTTGTCGAAGGCCGTACGAGCGCCAGGCTTAAGTTGATCATGCGGGCGCCGGCGCCGATGCAATCGGAAACCGCGGCTACGAGTTCGTCAGGATTGGTGCTGGGTCCGTACTGCTCCCGGGGGTCCCGTTCACTGAAAATCGGCCGAACCAGCAGAGTACAGCCTGGACAAATAGCTGGCGAATCGGAACCCCGCCTGGCGGATAATATTCCTGCTATGAACGTCCCGTGTAAGCAGGCGAAACTCGTCACGTTCTGACATGAGGCGCCGCCATTAGCCGTGATCTCCCGAATGGGGCTTTCTGCCAGATCTGGATGATCCCGGGCAACGGGTCCATCAACGAGCCCGACCTTTATGTCGGGAATTCCATGAGTAAGGTCCATCAGCTTCGTCAGCCTCACGAGTTGTAACGTTTCTATCGAGTTCCACATCGAACAGCTTTCCGACACTGAGCGCCAAGGAGTCGAGAGCGAAGGTCTGCCGGAGTTCACAGGTCGGTCTTGACCTCCAGCTTGATCAGGACGTGATCACCAGGTCGCAGACGGTTAGCCGCTCGCTCCTCCGGAAAAAAGTTAAAGCTTGTTTCTGTGCCGAGACGATGTTCAAAACGTTTTGCGTTGACCGACACGACCCAGTCCAACGCAGGCGTATCCTTACCAGGCATTTCGTCAATCACTAACCCGAGAACATGTCCGGCCCGATCAGACCCGAATGTGACGACTGTTCCAGGGGGTATTGTCGTACTCGCGTCAAGCGCTCCAAGGATCGTAAGATCCTCTTTCCAGGAAATGCCCGAAAAATGCTTTTGTGCTCCAGTACTATAATCGATGCTAAGAGAGACTGTGCTCATATTTACCTGCCTTTCCTATTAGGGGGGCACGATTACGATAACAAGAACTTTGACTCCCGCCTTAGCGAGCCTCCCTAAGTGAATTGTGCATGTGTTTCTACACTCCGTGTCGAAAGGTCTCAAGGTGGCTTGGCCCTGACCTTTCAGGTGATAACGGTTGCCAGGTGAGCGTCACCACGAAGGAGTATGGATGAGAATGGCCCTTCTTGCCCCCCCAATTCAGGTAGGAATGAGCGCTATCCGATGAGCCGCGAGCGGAGGGCCTTTGCCACCGCCTCTGATTTGGAGTGGACTTGAAGCTTCTGGTAGATGTTCTGGACGTGGAACGCAATCGTGTTGAAGGCCGTACCCATCTCGGAGGCGGCGCTCTTATAGCTGTGTCCGTCGACCAGGAGCTTTAGGATGCGCAATTCGTGCGGCGTAAGGTTGTAATCGGACTGCTCGGGCGGTCGGAGCGTCCGGAATAAGTTTACGACGCGTCGTGCGATTTCGGGTGACATGGGCGCGCCGCCGGCGACGACTTCCCGGATGCTCTCCAACAGCCTAGCTGGCGGCGTGCTTTTCAGCAAATATCCGCATGCCCCGGCGCACAGAGCATTGAAGATCCGCTCATCGTCATCGAACACCGTCAGCGCCAGGAGGGCGACTGCGGGATAGCGCTGTCGCAACAACGCGAGACCTTCAATACCGGACATCCCGGGGAGGCCGATATCGATCAAAGCCACGGCCGGAATTGGACTCCAGTGATGCGCAAGCGCCTCTTCCATCGACGGCCACGCATTGATGCAGCGAAAGCCGGGGGTCCCTTCAAGCAACATCCGAAGACCCTCGCGAATTCGGCGATCGTCTTCAACGAGCACGATCGATATGGCCACTGGGTCCAAACGCTCCATCATAGTCCGAAAATCAGAAGGCCGCGCCCCCCAAACTAGGGGGATCAGAACGGAGCGGTGACCGTAATCGCCGTGCCGCCGCCGGGGGAAGTATGGACTTCCGCTGTGCCGCCGAGCCATGTAGCTCTGCGGCGTATGTTCGCCAGACCGTTGCCCTGCGGACACGTGGCGTCGTCAAACCCGTGACCATTGTCGCTCACATGCAACTTCAGACGCCGGGCATCGACCTCGAAGCCGACGAGAGCCGCCGTTGCGCCGGAATGCCTCGCGATGTTGTTGACTGCTTCTTTTGCTATCAGAAGGAAGTGCCGCCGGACCTCAGCGCTCAGCAAGCGGTCCTCACCCGGGTCTGGCCCGTGAAAGTCGAGCCTGATATTGCGCGAGCCCAGAATGTCGCCCGAAAAACGGCGAACTCGCGCTACCAGATCGTTGAGGCGGTCGTATCTGGGATTGATGACCCACACCACGTCACTCATGGAATCCATTGCTTCGCGAGAAATGGCGGCGATTTCCGCGATCGGCTTGGCCGCGCTCGGATAGGCTTCATCCAGATGCGCTTGAGCGACCTCGCTCAGGACAACGATTTGGGAAAGGCTGGCGCCTATGTCGTCGTGCAGGTCGGCCGAAATGCGGGCGCGCACGCTCTCCAGCCTGATGAATTGGGCCACGCGATAACGGAACACTCCGTAAGCCGTGGCGCTGGCCGCCAGAGCCATAACAGCCCAAAACCACCAACTAGCCCACAGCGGCTTAGTGACCGTGAACTCCAGAGTCGCTGGTTGCGGACTCGGCGCTCCGTCTGTGTTCACGGCCCGCGCCAGTAAACGATACGAGCCCGCGGCGAGCCTGGCGAAGTTGACGCTTCGCTGCTCACTGGGTGGACTCCAGTCGTGGTCAGCGCCGTCGAACTTGTATTGATAGCGATGCTGGGTATTGGGACTGAAATCGAATCCGAAGAACTGGACTTCCAGGCCATTCCTGGTTGGTGGGAGGGTAAGCCCCGCGATGCGGGTCTCCCCAAGTTCCGAAATTGGGAGCGACGAGCCCATCACGCGCAGAGCGCTGAAGAGGATTACCGGTGCGCGAGAACTCATGTCGGGTGTTGGAATCAGACGTGAGATTCCCGAATTTGTGGCGAACCAGAGACTATCGGATCGGTCGCGATACGCTGCCCTCACGACGCCCTTGGCGAGCCCTTCTGACGTTGTATAGTGCCTGATCGAGCCCGAAGCAGGATCGAGACGATCGACGCCGCTGCCCGTTCCCAGGTAGATCCGGCCGAAGCGGTCCTCGGTGATGCACCAGATACTATTGCTTGATAAGCCATCTGCCACGCCATACGATCGAAATCGCGGCCGATCCGAAGCCGGATTGTCCAGCCGGTTCAGGCCATTTTCGACTGAACTGATCCAGAGCCGTCCGACGCTATCGACATGAAGCGCCTGGATGGGTCCGGTTGTCGAGTAAGGCAGTTCGGCGAAACGGCTCGGTCGGCCTCGTACAAGCCCGCCCTCCTGAAACCCGATCCATAGCTGACCCGCGCCATCCTCCGCGATTGCGGTGACTGATTTGCGCTCCAAGGACGGGGCACCTTCTGTCGAAACGCTATGCACCGAATCGATTGCGCGTTCCCATGTGAACAGCGCGTGCCTACCGGTTCTTGACCACCAGGCCGAGAACCAAAGATCTCCTTTCGAATCCTGGTAAAGGGGATAAACGAGCAGGTTGTCCAGAGAGCCTTGTTTGATCGTGAATTTCGCCTCGGGACGCGACTTCCCGAGGTCTCTGACCCGGCCAAACGGTGGAAAGCGGAACAGCCGATGCGCCGTATTCAGCCACCAGGCGCCGTCGCGGGACTGGAGCATGGCCGGCTCCCTGAATGGGTCGGTCTCGAACGGCGCGTTCACCTGGGTCGCGGAGAATCGAGTGCCATCGAACGCATTCAGGTAGACGGCCGAACGATCGCCTGTCGTCACGCACAGCTCGTCCTTTTGCGACTCGAATATGGAGGAACTGAAACTGCCGGAATGGTAACCGTCGGCTGCGCCGTAGGTGATCAACCCTCCGCGGGCCATCTTCATGACCCCGTTTTCTTTCGTTCCGATCCAGAGGTTGCCGTCCTGGTCCTCTTGCAGGGCGTAGATCGCCGACCCGCTCACGCCGTTATCATTGGCGTAGTTCAGGAAGCGAGCCTTTCCCGCGCTGGACACAAGCTCAGTCAGACCGCTCGCTGTGCCAATCCACAACCGCTTGTCCGAAGACTGATAGACGGACCGAACGTCGTTCGATGGCAGTCCATCGTCCATCGAGTAGCAGCGCGAGATGGCTTGTCGCGATTCCTTCGGATCGGGAATCAGGGAACATAGTCCCCGGCGGCGTGTTGCGGCCCATAGCCCCCCGTCACGATCTTCAGTTAGCATTTCGAAAAAGTCGTCGGGCTCTTTGCGCGGAGCGTAATAGCGTCGCCAGGCCCCACCCTTTTCACGCCGATAGAGTCCGCTTCGGCTGGCGGCCCAGAGAGCATTCCGTTGGTCAAGGAAGATCGAGTTGATCAGGGAGCCTTCATAAAGATCGGCCGGCGCTCCAATCTCCTCCCGAGTGAATCGGACCTCGTCTCCGCGGACGCGCTCTAACCGGTAAAGCCCGTCGTAGGTCCCACACCAGATATCGCCATTAGGATCCTCCAGGAGAGCGTTGATACGCGTCGCGCCCGGCCTTGCGCTCGGAAGATAAACGCGAAACCGCTGCTTCTCTGTGGGACGATACCGGCACATGCCGCCATCGGTCGCGACCCAATAGGCGCCGTCTCGGGTTTCCAGTAGATCGTTAACCCAGGGGTGCGGCAGTCCATCGCGAACGGTGTAGTTCGTGAAAGAATGGCCGTCGAAGCGTGAAAGGCCTTCGTCGGTGCAGAGCCACAGAAAGCCGCGCGAGTCGCTCCGGATGCGCTTGACGTGATTATTGGCCAGTCCGTCCGCGGTAGTATATGCGTGGATGGGCAGCCGTTCTGCCAGGAGCGGAGATACAAGGACAATTGCAAGTACGCTGCAGGCGAGTCCCATGGGTCTAGAATTATAGTCCCGGCGCAACGACTTTCGCACGCAACCGACAGGCGCCGCAGGCGCCGCGGTTCGATCAAGGCGAGCTGTGAACGGCACGAAGCCCGACGTTTCGGCCGTCTGCGTTTCTCCCGGTTGTGTGTCGCCATAACCCGACCGGGCGCCAATTTCAAAAGCTTGCGGCCACGGGGCGAGCAGACCCACCGTGCCGTTACCTCATGTCAAAGCCAGTCCGTGCTGCCGTTCGTCCTTGCCCTGATCGCCGCCGCTCGCGCGTTCCTTCAAAGTCGCACTGACCTTGCTGTCGAAGTCCTCGCCCTGCGCCAGCAAGGGGCCGTCCTGAAGCGGAAACGGCCCAGGCCGCCGTTGCGCCTTCTGGATCAGCTGTTCTGGACAGTCTTGCAGGCGACCTGGTCTCGCTGGAAGGATGCGCTGGTTATCGTCAAGCCCGAAACCGTCGTCGGTTGGCATCGGCTTGGTTTCCGCCTGTATTGGCCTTGGAAATCTCGGTCACGCGGCGGCCGACCGAGGATCACCGAGAAAACCGCGTCCTGATTCGGCGCCTGGCACAGGAGAACTCCCACTGGGGTGCCCCGAAGATCCACGGCGAGTTGCAGAAGCTCGGCTTTGTGCTCTCCGAGAGGGCCGTCGCGCGGTATCTGCCGCGAATCCAACGCCGAGGTGATCCGGGCGACCCGTCGAGCCCTTTTCGATCCGCCGGACCGCCAGACATCGCTGGCGTTTCTGCGCAACCTTCGTTCAACCGTGTCCCTGTTAAACAGAAGGCTTTCAGGAGGTCACAGTCAAGTAATTCAAGGGCTTGCAGGTGTTTGGACTGCGATCAGGGCCCTTAACAGAGCAGGAGCAGGGCCGATATTGAGGCGGGTCCGGGTGGATTTCCGAGCACGCCGAGACCGCTGGTGCAGCGGAGCACTCGCGCTTGGGCCAAAAACTAGAGTTTTCGTCACACCTAGCTGCGAGCCTGTGCCGAAAACCCAAGGTCTCGTCACAGGGTGATGTCGCGTCTTCCGCAGGGAGTGTTTCCTCTCCGGTGCGCCTCCGCTGCGCCAGCGATATTTTCGCGGTTTCGGCGAAAACGCGCTCGTGCTGGCGGCCACCCGCCGCCTGATTCGCCGGACCGATGCGCCGCCATTGGGTACAGTTCGCTCGCTGGCATACTTCCTGCCGGTGATCGAGGAAGTGCTGGAACGACGCGTCAACCCCGACTATTTCCAATATTCCGTCAGAAGCTTCAGCGGTTCTCGCAGAACCGGTAGTCCACGGCCACAGCAGCGGATGATGAAACCCCCACCCGCACGCCTGCGGCGCGGATGATATCGCCGGCTCCTCCAATCTGATCGAGGCATACGCTGCCTCGGTTGCGACAGATCCCCCGCGGGTGCTGTCCAGTCCAGAAGAAAGGCACTGAATCACGGCTGAAAAGAGCCTATCTGGAACAGCACGATTTCATACTCGCCGGGCGCACGCGAAGTCACGCGGAGCTCGTAACTCCTGTCGCGAAAGCTAAATTTCAAAATCTGCGGGCCTTCGGATAGAGCGCTTCCAGACCAAAGCAATCTATGGATACCGGACACGCCACTCAGAGACTCTCTAAGGTGTTCATCAACCTTTTTCCTGGTGTCCAGTTTGGTGGGGTCCTTCAAGAGTCTTGTTGCCGCATCGCGAAAATCAGTGGAGAGCTTGCCAATCAACGCACTCCAGTTTTGAGTCTCGTTTGTGGTCGCTACTATAACGACGCCGGCGGGAGCTCCTTTCGACGTGCTAGATTCGAGAACGAAACATGTCAATCCGGCAGTGAAGGGCGGAGGGCCCGTGAAGATTTTCAACTCGCCCGGACGGAGCATGCCGCTCATCAATCTCACGCCCGGCGCGGTAGCGGTTGCCAGCCCCCGCATTCCACCGGAACCCGCCGAGGCGACTCGGCTTCTCAGTGAATCCAGTTCCTGGCTCTGACGGACATTGGTTTCCTCAGCCGTGCGTAGCTTCTGGGCGAGGTTCGCATTCTCCGTGCGAACTTTGGTGGCGTCTTCCGTCAAACGGCTGACCTCCGCCTGTAAAACGAGTTGCGGGCGGACATGCGCCACCAAGTGGCGCGCAGCCTCGGTGTCTTTTTGGGCGGCATTCTTCTCCGCGATCGCAACGGAGACCGCTGCGTCTGCGCGGGCGCGAGCTGTTTGTGCAGCCTCAGCATCGATCATCGCTCGACGCTCAGCCGCGAGAGCGGTCTTTACCTCGTCGCGAGCGATCGCCCTCTCCGTGCGGTTTCTTAGAACCCACAAAGTCATTCCCAGCGAGGCAACCGCGATGCAGAGCAGTGCGATGGCAATGCTAATCCAGCGACGGCGCTGCGCACGGGAGTGCCGCACAGCCTTCTGCTTCCGAATCCACGGAGCCAAGAACTCACTGACGATCTCGAAGAAGATGACATCCTCTCGGCGCTCGCGGCGAACCAGCCGAGTGTCCGACACGAGCGATCCAAGGGCGGCTCGTAGCCTCTCGCGCCGGATTCGCTCCTCGTTAGCTACACGTGCGATCAAATCGTCTTCCGAAATGACGTTGCGAAGCCCTTCTTCAGTAACCATGCGGCTCAGCAGAGCCACTGCGGGGTCACGCATGTCGGGCCGGAGCGAGCCTAGTGACTCAGCGAGGTAATCTTCGAGCAGACCCTGTAGCCCCTTATGTGCGAATTCATATTCCGGATCGTCGCTCAGCCACAAACGCCGGCAGACGATCTGCACTTCGGTCAGATTCATTTGTGCCGAGTCACAGCGCTCCTCAAATGCAACTTCAAGCCGGCGCGCAAGGCTGTCCGAGAATTCGTGCCTGAAGTGGCCTGGAAACCGCCGAAATGGACCGAGGATTATCTGTTCGAGAGCGGCTGCGCGAGGCGCGGACAGTTGCAGAAAGGTGTCACGCAAATCTGGACAGCGGTGGAA
>DATJYW010000109.1:0-2517 GCA_035499435.1 Candidatus Acidiferrales bacterium
TCGCCGGCGATCGCCCAACCTCCTCAGGACCCGCAGCCGGCTGCCCGCTTCAATGCGGATGCTACCCTGGTCCTGATTCCGGTAACTGTCACCGACAAATCCAACCGCTTCGTTATCGGCCTGCAGCAGCATGATTTTCACATCCTCGAGGACGGCGCGGAGCAAAGCATCGCGAACTTCTCGGGTGAAGACGCGCCGCTGTCCATCGGCCTGGTTTTCGATATCAGCGGCAGCATGGATGACAAACTTCGCATCTCCCGCCAGGCCGCGATTCAGTTTCTGAAAACCATGAACCCCGAGGATGAGGCCTTCGTGGTCGCCTTCAGCGATCACGCGAAGCTCGTTTCCGGTTTCACCAGCGATGCCAATGAGCTCCGGACTCAGTTGATGCTGTTGCAGCCGGGAGGGCTCACGGCCCTGCTGGACGCGGCGGAGCTGGCGCTGCGGGAGATGAAGAAAGCCAGGAACCCGCGCAAGGCGATTCTGATCATTTCCGACGGTGGGGACAACAACAGCCGCTATACCACTGCCCAGATTCAGTCGCTGGTGCGCGAGGCGGACGTGCAGCTCTACGCCATGGGCGTCTTCGAACCCTCGATCTTCCTCGGCATGACCAAGGAGGAGATCTCCGGCCCTCGCCTGCTTTCGGAGATCGCCGAACAGACCGGGGGCCGCGTCTTCGCGGCAAGCGATCCGAACGACCTGCCCAGCGTCGCCACCAGAATCGGCATCGAATTGCGCAATCAGTATGTGCTCGCCTACTCGCCGAAGAATGGCACCAAGGACGGCAAATATCGCCGCGTGGACGTGAAGGTGTCCGAACCGGGCGGCGTCACGGGTTTGAAGTGCCGCTGGCGCGTGGGGTACTACGCGCCGTCGCAATAGTCCGAGACCGTGCGCGTTTAGCGGTGGACGCCGCCGGGGCGTACTCCGACGTGCGGTGCTGCGGGGGATATCGGTCGAGAAGGCGGGATCATCAGAGGACGAAGGGGCGCGGTCCCGCCCGGATGGAATCCGCCGCCGATGGGCTGATGGACCCCGATCAACCCGGAAGGATGCAGGCCGGTCGGGTACAGCGTCGTTGGGCGCCACGTGTTCAAACGCATTGCGGAAGGCCATCCCGACGGATACAGGTATCCCAAGCCATATGGCGGAAAGTAGATCGAGCTCAACGTCGATTGGAACGGGCTCCAGAAGCTCAGCCCGTACGGATTGGTGACTGCCACGCCGGGAATCCCGGTAAGGGGAAAGTAGCTGAGGCCGCCGACGGCGCCGAGCCCGCCCGGATCGAGTCCACTACCGGTGCCGAGCCCAGCGTAGGGTCCGAGCCCCGCGTAAGGTCCAAACCCCGAGTAGGTGCCCACCGAATCCTCGATCTTGCTCGGGTCGTCGATGATGCCGGCGGCTGTGGCATTGTCCGAAGTGATCGCCTGGCTGCGGCTCATCGCCCAGCTCTTGAATTCATCGCCCACGGTCACCTGGGATTGGTCGGGCACGAGCACCGCGGCGAGCGGCAGAGTCTGTCCCGCCTGCACCGGCACGACCTGCGCGTCCTCCTCGGCCGAAACCATGGCCTCGCCTCGATACACGTTCACCTGCGGCGGCTCGGAGTCAATCCGATACACGCCCTCATGCGGAAGCTGAACGCGCCAATTTCTGTGGATGAGCGTCACCGCCGAATTATTCGCGGATTCGTTGGCCTCAAGAATGGCGGAGCCCCCGAGCAGTTCGACTCGGGTATCCGAGAAACTGTTGGAGATCATACGAATGCCACTATTCGGGGCGATACGAAGGAAGACCCCGGGAGTGAGCAGCACTTCCGCGCGCCCGTTGGCGGTGCGCAGATCGCTGCCCTCGCCGATCTCGGGGAATCTGCCGAATCTCTGATGCAACGGCTGATCGCCAATCGAGACCGCGCCATCGAAGAAGTAAACCAGGCCGGAATGAGTGGAGACGACAGACTGCGGCAGCCCTGGAACCACAGCCAACGCGAACGCAGCGAGCAGGCTCACGCGGGGACGGATCATAGACTCCCTCCGACCCGAGTATCCTCCTAAGCGCAGGCTGCGTCAACCCGATTTCGGTTACTTTAGGGCCGCTCCGCCCGCCGGGACGCGGCCATCCGGGCCGCAACCCGCATGGCCTGTTTCATGTTGCGCGCGTCGGCACGGTTCTTGCCGGCGATATCGAAGGCTGTGCCGTGGTCGACCGACGTGCGGATGATCGGAATTCCCACCGAGATATTCACCGTGCCTTCGAAATCTATCAGCTTCATGGGGATGTGCCCCTGGTCGTGATACATCGCCACCACCAGGTCGTAGGCTCCCCGGGATGCAAGCAAGAAGATGGTGTCGCCGGCATGCGGGCCGCTGCACTCGATGCCCTGCGTGCGCGCCGTCTCGATGGCCGGCGCAATCATGCGCGCGTCTTCGTCGCCGAAGAGGCCATGCTCGCCGGCGTGCGGATTCAATCCGCAGACCGCGATCCGCGGCCGCGCGCAGCCCAATAGCCGCATCG
>DATJYW010000110.1:0-9124 GCA_035499435.1 Candidatus Acidiferrales bacterium
GGTCCCCGACGGCATCTTGAAGCGCATGAAATCCGTCACCCTCGAGGAAGCCTGGGCCCAGTTGCGCACCGCCGGATTCAACCATGAATACGAGGACGGCTGGTATTGCATCCATCCCGACAAGGTCCTGGTGGGCCGCGCTCTCACCGCGCAGTGGCTCCCCGGCCGGCCGGACATCCAGAAGGTAATCGAAGAGCACGGCAAGAAAGACGGCCGCATCGGGGGCGAGAACGCCTGGCCCGTCGATATGCTCCAGCCTCAGGACGTCTATGTCTGCGACCACTTTGGGCTCAAACAGGACGGTCCCTCCATCGGCGACAACGTGGGCAATGCGATCTACGCCCGCAGTCACAATGGAATCGTCTACGACGGCGCCGTCCGCGACATCAACGGCCTCGAAGAACTCGAGGATTTCGTCTCTTTCGTCCGCTCCTACGATCCCTCGCACCACTTCGGCAGCCTGGCCACCGGCGCGCGCCTCAATTCCACCATGATCGGCATCAACATTCCGATCCGCATCGGCAAGGCCACCGTCATGCCCGGCGACGTCGTCCTCGGCCGCAACGGCGGCGTCATTTTCATCCCTCCGCAGGTTGCCGAGCAGGTGGTGCAATATTCGGAGATCACCCACCTCCGCGACATGTTCGGCCATCAGCGCCTGCGCGAAGGCAAATATACCGCCGGCCAGATCGACGCCGCCTGGGCCGCCCCCATCGAGGCGGATTTCACCGGCTGGCTCCGCGAAAACATGGACCACCTCCCGGTAGCCAAAGAGCAGGTCGAGGAGATCCTCAAGCGCCGCCAGCGGTGAGACCCCCGCTTCAAATCCAAGGGCTTACCCTCGGCCTGGTCCTGCCATAGCCTTTCGACAACTATAAATAGGTCCGGCCTCTGGGGTAGACATCGGGAATGGACCCGCAACCTCAGCGGAGGCCGCCAAGCGCCAAAGTCTTCTGGGTCGTCTGGCCGACCCTCATAACCCTTGCCCTGGGCTCTTTGTATTACGTCGTTCGCCACGGACCGCTAGCGGCCAAATCGACCGTGTTCCGTTGGACCCCGGAAAAGGTCGAAACGTTTCCTGTTGGGCAGTTGTCCTATCCCATTCGTGTGTCGGATCGCGGCGTGGTTTGGGTGCAGACCATCAAGGGCTTGAGCCGGTTGGAGAACGGTGTCTGGCGGACCTTCCCAGCCGCGGCTTCCGCCACTCCGTATGAGTCTTTTGACCACGACTTCACGTTGGATGGCGAAGAGGTATGGGCCGCGGGCCCCGGCAGCGTGGTGCACTTCGACGGCCAACACTGGACCGTGTACGCGGAGATCGCCGCCTTGCACGATGTGGCGTCCGTCGTGGCCGCGAACGGGCAGGCATGGACCCTCGATCACGAAGACAACCTCGCGCACTTCGACGGCAAAACCTGGACCGTGAGCAAGGTCGAACTCCCGGGCGTGCCCTCAAGCGCATTGCGCGCGTTTCACAGCCGGTGGCTCGGCCCCAGACTCGCCGCCATGGGAGAGGGCCGCCTCTGGCTGATCTTCCAGGGCGTCTGGCGATACGACGGCAAGTCGTGGACGCCGGTACCGGGGACATCGCGCGATGTCCGCATGCTGGGTGTGCTGAAAGGCGGCGCTTTGTATGTGCTCAGTGGCAGCGAGGTGCTGGGCTTCGATGCCAAGGGAGCAGTGCGCTTCCGCTACGACACGAGCAAGCTGGGGACTTCCGCCATGGTGTACGGCGTAGCCGGACGCTGGCCCACATTCGTGCTGGCTTACAGCGCGGGGCTGTACCGGTTTGACGGCAATAACTGGAAGCTGGAGCGAAAATCGCAATTCGGAATGAGCCGGCTATCAGATGTGGCGGTGGCGCCGGATCAATCAATATGGGGCATCGGCTACCAGCTGCCCGAGAAAGCGGCATACTCCCGCGCCGAAACCGCCTCGCTCTTGGGGACGCTCCTGCTGCCGGTCATCGTGGTGGTTTATCCCCTGTGGTATCGCGGCCGGAAAGCGCGCTACCAGCGCGCCGCGGCGAAGCAAGCGCTTTTGCACGCCACCGGCGAGTTGCCCTCCGACCTGAAGCGCAAGGACGATCCCGCCTGGATGACAGCCGTTGGCGTGGTCATTATGCTGTCCGCCATCTACGGCACCTATTGGGCAGCCAAGAAATTTTGGCCGGCAGCCCCCATCTGGCTCGTGCCGGTGTGCTTTCTCGCGCTGCACGCGGGCTCGACGTTTGTATTGTCGCTCAAGCCGCGCAAGGCCATGCCGAACGACCCGATCCATCCCGGCGGTGCACGGGAGATCGACTGGGCAAAGTCGTGGCCGCCGATCCTGGGCGGATTGGCGGTGATCGTGCTCTTATATGGGCGCGTGATTGCGCGCTCCCTGCATCTTCCCTATGTCGCCGCCATGCCCGGCTTCGCGATGCTTCTCGGCGGACAGTTCCTCTTTCAAATGTACGATCGGTTCCGCGCGCGCCGGGTAGAACAGCAGGTGAAGCGAGCCGATTACGCCAAGGCCAGGAAGATTTTGGATGGCCTGCTGGCATGGCCGCCAACCGCACTCTGGAAGCTGACGCGGGCGGAGACGCTGCTCTATTCGGGCAAGCCCGAAGAGGCCGAACCGATCCTGCGCGAGATGATCGAGACTTACGAAAAGACCCGGCAGCGGATGCTCGCCTTGGAACTTCTTGGCCGAGTCCTGCTGGCACAGTCGAAATACGACGATGCCCGGCGCGCTTTCGAGGCAGTGATCACGATGGCGCCAACGCGTCCCGCCGCATTCAGCGGACTGGCGGAAACGCGCCTGCTGCACGGCATCGAAATCGGGCAGGCGCTGGAGAACGCGCGCCGCGCGCGCCAGTTGCAGGCGGACCGCGAGCGGCTCGCACCCGTTTGGGCGGACGAAGCCTGGGCTCTGGCGACGCTCGGACGATCGGCGGAAGCGCAGCAGGCCCTCGAAGCCGGAGCGCGCGACATCGATCGCCGGCACCGGCCGGAACTCGCCGGATTTCACTGGCGAGCCGGGATGACGCTGCTCGCGCTCGAACAGACGTCGGTCGCCATGCAGTGGTTCGTGAAAGCCGCCGAGATCGATCCCGAAGGATACTACGGACAGCTCGCCGCCAGGTGTCAACGCAGGGCGCCGGCGAAGATCTCGGTGTAAAGCCGCTCCATGTCCCGGGCAAAGCGCTCGGTATCGCACACCGGAGAAGCGCCGAGCCGCGATCGCATGCCGCGTCGCAGGTCCAGGAGGCGCTCCCGCGAATTTGCCAGGCCGGTCGCCAGAGAGATGTAGCCTTCCAGTCCATCTCCTACCAGCTCGCCAAGGCCGGCGGCTCGCAGAATCGAGGCGCTCGTGCGCGAAGCCCAGCGATCTCCCCAAAACGTCACCACCGGGACCCCTTGCCAGATCGCCTCGGTCGTAGTCGTGCCGCCATTGTAAGGGAAGGTGTCCAGCGCGATATCGATCGCACCATACGTTTCCAGGAACTGATAATGTTCCGCGGGGCCTTCCAGCCGCAACCGCTCCGGCGGGACATCGCATCGCTCGAACAGGCCGTGTACGAACTCCCGTGAGCCCGCCGACGCCAGCGCCCCGTTCTTCAGCACCAGAGTGCTGTCCGGCACCTGCTTGAGAATCCTGCTCCATGCCGCGATCACGCCGCTCGTAATCTTGTATTGCGAGGCCAGCGACCCAAACGTAATCCTGCCGTTGGCCAGGCACGGCGGGTCGCTCACCGCGGGCACCGGATAGGTCACCTCGAAAGTCAGGTAGCTGCCCGGCACCCGCAGAATCCTTTCGCAGTAGAATTTCTCTTCTTGGGGTGGGATCACCACGTCGTCGCCGATCAAATAGTCGAAGCCGGCCATGCCGGTGGTGGCGTACATATTGAACCATCCCACGATGACCTCGGCCGGCCGCATCGCGTACAGCGGAAGCCGCCCCGGCGCGCTGTAGCCGTTCAGGTCAATCAGTACGTCGATCCCCGCCCGTTCCATCCGTTGCGCAACCGCCTCGTTGGAAAGCTCGCTGATGTCATGGAACACGTCTCGCGGATCGCCATCATAGCCATGCCGGATCCGCGCTGCCGCCGCGTCCGAGAAGAGATGAACCTCGAAGCGCTGCCGGTCGTGACGTTGCATCAGGCCCCACACCGGCTTCATCCAGTTGTGGTCCTGAAAAAAGGCAGAGACGTAGCCGATCCGCAGCCGGCCATCGCCGCCTCTCGCCATGCCTGGCCCTCGCCCGCCCATTCGCCTGGCAGGAAGTTGGTGTTCCGCCCACGTGCGCCGCGCATCGATTATGGCTTGATTGTCGCTTGCCGGACTTCCCGGAATGATCGTGGCAATCGCCAATTGGGGCAATGCCGCATTGCTCCCCGCCGCAGCCTGGCGAAAAAGCTGTAGCGCCTCCTCCACCTGCCCCAGCTTGAACAGCACCTGTCCCAGATTGTGTTGCGCCTCCGGCCACCCCGGGTGAATCTCCAACGCTCTCCCGAAGCAGACGATGGCGGCCGCATATTCCTTCCGTGAGCTCTCCGCGCAGCCTGCCGCATACCACGCGCGGCCGAGCTGCGGATTGAGCTCGAGCGCCCGCTGATACGCCGCCCCGGCATCGGCAAGCTGCCCGAGCGTCTGCAGGGCATTACCCAGGTCGCAGTGCAACTCTGCGTCATCGGGCATCAGGTCCGCGGCCCTCTTCAAAAAGGTGACGGCTTCTTCGGTTCGTGCCGATCCCTTCAGGATTCGACCCAGGGCAGCCAGGGCGCCCGCATGGTCGGGCGCTGCTTGCAGAATCTCGCGGTAAAGCGCGCTCGCCTCAACCAGTCGTCCGGCGCGATGGTGCTCCAGCGCCTGCTGGAATCGATCGTTGTGCTGCCCGGCCAAGGCTTGAGTATAGTCGGTTCGATGCCATCGGCGCTCTCAGGTTTTTGCGTTCCTTTGGCATTTCTCCGCGTTCTTTCCTCCGCGTCTCTGCGTCTCCGCGGTGAACACTCCGCTACGCGATCTTCTCGTTCAGCGTCGGTGTGCTCTCGTATGCCGGACGCTGCGAAAGCGCCAGCAGGACCGTCGTGAAGTCGCCCTGGAAAAGCTGGATCTCGTGCGGCTTGGCGTCCGCCGGGGTCAGCATCCCCACCAGTTCGCGCGGGCCGAAAGTGAGGTACGCCGAGCGCCCCTCCGGTGTGCCGAGGTAGAAACCAAGATCCTGCGTCTGCTCCTCCAGGTTCATTTGCAGCAGATCGCGGAATATCGTCGAGTGGAGCTCCTCCAAAACTCGCGAATTCTCCGCCGGTTCGTAATCGTTTGGATCGCTGCCCGCATATCGTCCGGTGGACCGGTCGCGAAACGCAGCCACATAGGCTAACCGCCCGATCGTGGTCGTAATCTTCGATGCCCGTTGCAACCAGAACTCCTCGCACGCCCGGGCAGGCTTGGTGGTCATTACCACCACTTCCGCCGCGCCCTCCTCTGATTCGTGGACGAAGCAGCTCTCGAACGAGTGGTCCAGAAGTTCTTCGGTCAGCTCGTGCGGCAGTTTCTCGAAGTGAATCAGGTTGAGCGCATGGCTCAGCACGTCGCGCGGATGGCACCGGCGGAACGCTTTGCCGGTCTGTTTGTAGTGCCGCTCCACAAAGCGGTCCACCATGTCGCGCGAATACGGAAGACTGTTGGCGGCGCAGAACGACTGAAAGATCGTCGTGAACTCCGGACCCGTGGGCCCGCGCAGCAGCATTTTGTATTGAATCCGCCGAAGGAAGGCTTCGTCCCCGATATCCGCCGGGTTGAGGTTGGTCGAAAATACCAGGAAAGTTTCAAACGGCACGGTCATTTTGCCGCCCGTCATAAAACTCAGGTAGTCGACTCGCCGTTCCATCGGCACGATCCAGCGGTTCAGCACCTCGGCCGGAGTGGCGCGCTGTCGTCCGAAATCGTCGATCAGGTACATGCCATTGTTGGCTTTCACATGGAATGGCGCCTCATACACCTTGGAATTCTTGTTGAAACGCAGGTCCAGCATGTCCAGCGAGAGCTCGCCGCCGCTGATGATGAAAGGCCGCCGGCACTTGGCCCACCGCTTGTCATAAGAGGACTCCTGGGCGATCGCAATCACCGAGCTGTGCTCTTCTCTTTCGACCGGGTGGTGATAAATCGGATCGTAAACCTGAATGATGTTCCCCTGGCATTCGATGGCGTAGGGCACATACACCGGAGCCGTCTCCAGGTTGTTCAGCGATTCGATCAGAAACGTCTTCCCGTCGCCGGGTTTGCCGTAGAGCAAAAGCGAGTTTCCCGCGCTCACCGCCGGCCCCACCTGGTCGAGGATCTGCCGCGTGATGACCATCCCGGAAAGAGCCTTGGCTACAGCCGCCTTGCTGAGCCAGCCTTTCTCGGGCCGCTGCCGCCGAACCTGCTCCACGTATTGGCTCAGCGGTACCGGCGCCGGACCCACGTATTGGTTGCTCTCCAGGCATTCCCGCGCCCGCGCGCGGCCCGTCTCGGTGAGAGCAAACTGGGAGCCCACCCCGCCCATTCCCATCGAACGCTTGATCTGCGCCAGGTGGCGGATCTTCAGCGACTCCACCACGTCCTGAATTACGCTGAATCGGAGACCGAGCGCGGCGGAAAGATCCTGGCCATAGACATCGCCCCGGAAGTAGAGCGTGTTCAGGATCAGGTGCTCCATCGAGGATTCCGAAAGACCTGTGTCTTCCAGAGAATCCGGCTCGCGCGGGTGAATCGGTTGGCTCGCGGACATCAGTTCCCCTCCGTCGTTTCAAGATCTGGATTCTGGTTGCAAATGCCGTTCCCGGTTAAATTCAAATTCAACCAGAAGTGCCTAACGTCTGGAAGTTGACTTCGGTTAGCGCGAGTACCATAGGTTCTGTTGACGTCAATACGGCATTTACTGGATTGCGCTCGCTCGCGTGCCCGCCGCTTTCACCGACGAGAACAGAACGTTCAGCCCCTCCGCCATCGTCGGGTGCGCCAGAATCGCGTCGCGCAGTGCGGTGTACGGCAGCCCGCTCAGCATGGCCACCTGCACGACCGACATGACTTCCCCGGCTTCCGCCCCGATCATCGTGAAACCGAGAATCCGTCCGTCGTCGGGCGCGATCATCGCCTTCATAAAACCCTGCGCTTCGCCGGTCGTCTGTGTCCGGAGAATGGACGACGTGGGCGCCTTCACCACCTGCGCCGCGATTCCCATCCGTTGCGCCGAAGCCTCCGTCAGTCCGACCTGCGCCACCTGCGGATCCGTGAACAGGCAGGAGGGCATCAGGCGTCCCTGCGTGCTGCGATTGCCGCCGGCCAGGTTGTCCCGGATGACGCGGAAGTCGTCCATCGAGGCGTGCGTGAACTGCGGGCTTCCGGCGCACTCTCCGATCGCCCATACACCCGGCGCCGTGGTCTCCAGGCGATCGTTCACTCGAATCCATCCTCCCGGCGCGAGTTCCACCCCCGCCAGTTCCAGGCCGACACCCGTCGTATTCGGAGTGCGGCCGGTCGCCGCCAGAACATGGCTCGCCAGGATCGTTCTCTCCCCGCCGGATGTTCGCAGCGTGAGCCGCACCACGCTTCCCGAGCGGCCCTCGGCACGGGTGAGGTCCGCTCCAGTTACGACCTCGACCCCTTCCTCCGAAAGAATTCGCTGGATCTCACCGGACACATCGGCATCCTGATTCACCAGAAGGCGCGAATCGCGTTGCAGGATGGTGACCGCGCTCCCGAACCGGCGATACGCCTGAGCGAACTCGAGTCCGACGTAGCCGCCGCCGATAACCACGAGATGTTCCGGCAGCAGGTCCAGTTCGAGCGCCTCGATGTGCGTCAGCGGCCCGCACTCCTTCAGGCCCGGAACCGCGGGAATGGAAGCATGCGTGCCCAGGTTGAGAAAGATCCGCTCTCCGGTAACCCTCCGCACGCCGCCCTCGATCAGGCGCACTTCCAGTGTCTTGGGCGCCACAAATCGGGCCTCTCCCATCGCCAGTTCGGCCCCCGTGGCAGCGTATTTTTGGAGATGGATTGCCACCAGCGCTTTCACCATCTCGCGCTTGTGGTCTCTCACCGCCGCCATGTCGGTCGAGACGGGACCGGTCGTGACCCCGAATCGTTTCCCGTGGCGCGCCAGGTCGCCTACCTTCGCGCTCCAGATCTCGTTCTTGCTCGGAAGGCAATTGATGTTGGGGCATGACCCGCCGATCCATCGCCGCTCCACCACCACCGTGGACTCGCCCGCTTGCGCCAGGTGCCAGGCGAGGTACTTCCCACCTTCGCCGCTTCCGATAATTACATTTTGGTAACGATCCTGTGCCATTCCGGAGCCCTCCCTCAAAGCATAGATGCTCTAGTGAGGGCTTTCGCGTCTGATCCGCCCCGGGCCGCGCCTTACTTTTCCCGCTTCACGTCGATCTTGGCCTTCAAGTTTCGGCCTTCACCGGTCGCGTTCGCGTCGCCTGTCATTCGGTCGCCCGCCACTGCAAGCTCGAATTTGATCGCGATTTCGCCGTCGGCCGTTTCGAGCGTAATCTTGTCGCCCGCAATCTTGCCCTTCGTGATTTCGTGCTGCTCGCCCTCGTTTGGCCCCACGGTCCCGGTGATTTCGGAGCCATTCTGCTTCAGCACCAACACGGCGGTCGAGTCCTTCGTCTGCCCGTCCGGCCCGATCATGTTGAAGCTCCCCGACCATTTGCCAGTGACGTTTTCGTCCGCCACGGCCAAGCCCGCAAAGGCTGCCAGTACCAAAAAGCACAGGAATATTCGCATCCGGTCCCCCCTCTCGCAAAGCATAGACGGCGAAAGATCCCAAGAGTTCCAGGTTTTGGAGCGTTAAGAGGTACTTCACGGAGATACCTGGCTTCCACCTAGCTTCAATGAGGCCGCGAGCGAATCGCTCGCGGAATTGATAGCAACTTTGATCTATTTGAATGGGGCATGCGGCTTCAATGGGGCCGCGAGCGATCGCTCGCGGAATTGGGCGAACCCCGCCACCGATGCCAAGGAACACACCGCTTCAATGGGGCCGCGAGCGATCGCTCGCGGAATTGAGGCCTCGACTGGCGGCTCCGCCTCCTCATCGTCGCTTCAATGGGGCCGCGAGCGATCGCTCGCGGAATTGTAACGGA
>DATJYW010000111.1:0-8013 GCA_035499435.1 Candidatus Acidiferrales bacterium
GAGATTGGGCTTGACGCGCCAATCGTCCTGCACGAACCAGTTGATGCTCCAGCTTCGGAAATAATCGCTCTTGGCGCCGAGCTGGATGGAGCTGGATTGCGGGTAGCCGAGCAGGAAATCGGCGAAATCGAAGCCGGTGCCCGGAAGGGGATTGCCGGCGGCGTCGAACCCGCTGCTCACCAGGCCGCTGAAGCTGTAAGAACCGCGCGTATTGGCGTAGCTGAGCGGGTTCTGCTGCAGGCGGCGGTAGCCGAGGCCGGCGGTGATGTTGTGAGTCCGCTTGTAGACGTAAGTCAGGTTCTCGGTGATGTTGCTGGTCTGGTTGCGGCTGTCGGAGGCGGAGCCGTCGGAAAGGCCGCCGAAATTGGTGAACGAGAGACTGGGCGGACCCCAACTGACCGGATCCTGGGTGGTGCCGGAGATGCCGAGCTCCGCGGCCACGTTCTGCGTGTAGGCGAAATACGGCAGGCTCTTGGCGATGCTGCGGCTGAAACTCCAGGTGAGGTTGCTGTTGAAGCGCGGCTTGAAGCTGTGGCTCCATCCGGCGCTGCTGTTCAGGCCGGAGCCTTCGGAGCTGTCGCGGAAGCCGAACAGGGTGGGACTGTTGCTGCTGTTCCTCTGGTAGTTGACGTTGAAATTGAGACGGTCTTTGCGGTTCAACGGAACGTTCAGGCGGGTGCCGAAGTTATCGGCGCTGGTCTTGGAGTTGGTGACAATCTGGTAATTCTGCACCGTAAGCTGCGGATAGGTGGCGGTGGGGAAATATTTTAACAGGCCGGCCGCGGCGGAATCGAAGCGATTCGCGGGGATGATATTCCCGGGGAATGGGGCGAGCGCAAGGGGATCGTAAATCGAGACGGGCCGGTTCCCGACCACGGACTGCGAAAAATCGCCCGCCCGTTCCGCGTCGCTGGCGACTGTGGAAAGCGAGCTGTACGGACTGCGCGCGCGCGAACCGGAGTAGCTGAAGAAGAAGAACACGCGGTCTGAACTGTAGATTTTGGGGATGCGCAGCGGACCGCCGAATTGCGCCGAGAGGTTGTCCTGAGCGTAGGAGGGTTTGGGCGCGTTCTGGCCGTTCAGCGAGTACGGTTTGGCATCGAAAACCGAATTGCGCGCGGTGAGCGCCACGGAACCGCTGTAGGTCGGACGGTCGCGGCGTCGGTTGCCGAAGCTGGTGAAGGCGCCGTTGGGGCCGCGTCCGCCGCGCCCGGCGCGGGCGTTCTGTCCGCCGCGTCCGCCGCCACCGCCACCACCGCGTCCGCCGCCACCACCGCCGCCTGGTCCGAATCCTCCTCCTCCTCCAGCCCCGCGTCCGCCGCCGGGCGCATTGAATCCGCCGCCGCCCATACCGCCCATGCCATCGCCGAAACCGTTCTGCACGCCGGCTGCGCCGAAGCCGTTGAGACCCATCAGGTCGCCGCCCATGCCTCCGCCGGCGCTGAGCGCCGCCATTTCGGAGATACTGCCTCCGACGCCGCCGCGTCCGCCCGGACCGCCGGGGCCGCCGCGCATCGCCTGACGATCCCGCCGGGCCTGTTCGTCGGCAGCGGCCATGGCTCCGCCGCTATCGCTGCCGCGGACGACCACGTCGTCACCGCCGAGATCGGGCAGGACCGGCTCGGTGACTGCTTCGGCGAGCGCCTGTGCGCCCGCCTCGGTGGCTTGAACCTGCGTGTTCTGGAATCCGCGTCCGCCGCGTCCACCGGCTTGGGTGCCGGGGGCACCCGGTCCGCCGCGCCCGTAACGCCCGCCGCGGCCAGCGGACTGGCCCGCACGGGACGCGGTTGGCGGGGTGGGAGCCGTAAGGGCCGGTGTCGCTTCCTTCTTAGGTTCCGGTGCTTTGTTTTCCGGCGGGGGAGCCGGCTCCGGCTTCTCGCCGTATCGGGGTAGCTCGAGCGTCCAATCGATCGAGGGGGCCGCGTTACCCACTTCCAGGGACTTTGTCTGGGACTTGAAGCCGAACATCTCCACCTGAAGCTCCCAGGCGCCCGGGGTCAGATCGAGAGTGTAGCGGCCGGATTCGTCGGTGTACGCGACCACTTTTGCGCCGCCCTGGCGCGCCGTGACTGCGGCGCCGGGGATGAACTGATCCGCGGCGCGGACGGTACCGCTATGCTGGATGGCGCCGCACCAACCGGCGGCAAGCAGGAAAAGGACGAGAAGGCGTGGCACAGAGACCCGTCAAGTATAGTTCTAAAGAGCCAGCAGAGAGTTCAGATAAAAGATGGTTTCGCGGGGCCGGAATGTTACACGCCGGGGCGGGCCGGGGCGGCCCGCCCCACCAAAACTTACAGACCTTTCTGGGCGAGGAAGGCGATCAGGTCCACGACACGGCAGGAGTATCCCCACTCGTTGTCGTACCAGGACACCACTTTGAGGAGATTGCCGTCGAGCACCTTCGTCATGGCCGCGTCCACGATGCTGCTGTTGGAGTTGTGCATCATGTCCGAGGAGACGACCGGATCTTCGGTGTAGCCCAGGATCCCCTTGAGTCCGTTATTGGCTGCCTCCTTGAGGGCCGCGTTGACTTCCTCGGTCGTGGTGGGCTTGGCCAGGACGGCGACCAGGTCGACCACGGAGACGTTGGGGGTGGGAACGCGCATGGCATAGCCGTCGAGTTTACCCTTCAGGGCCGGCATCACCAGGCCGATCGCCTTGGCGGCGCCGGTGGTGGTGGGGATCATGTTGAGTGCGGCGGCCCGGGCGCGGCGGAGGTCCTTATGGGGAAAATCGAGCACGTTCTGGTCGTTGGTGTAGCTGTGGATGGTGGTCATCGAACCTTTTTCGATGCCGAACTTCTCGTGCAGGACCTTGACTACGGGAGCCAGACAGTTGGTGGTGCAGCTGGCGTTGGAGATGATCTTGTGCTTGGCGGGATCGTAGGCGCTGTCGTTGACGCCGAGGACGATGGTGATGTCCTCGTTCTTCGCGGGGGCGGAGATGATGACCTTTTTCACCGGTCCGCGGAGGTGCTTGGCGGCATCCTTGGCGTCGGTGAAGCGGCCCGTGGATTCGATGACGATCTGTGCGCCGACGCTGGCCCAATCGAGCGCGGCGGGGTCCTTGGTGGCGAAGACTTTGATCTTCTTGCCGCCGACGGTGATCGAATCGGCGTCCGCGGTGACTTCCTCGTGCAGGGGGCCGAGCACGGAGTCGTATTTCAGCAGGTGAGCCAGAGTTTTGGTGTCGGTCAGATCGTTGACCGCCACGAATTCCACGTCATTTCGATGCAGACCCGCACGAACGACATTCCGGCCGATCCGGCCGAAGCCATTGATACCGACTTTGACTGCCATGAGTTCTCCTGTTTTTCTGATGATGAGGGATTGGGATCTAAGGTTCAGAATATCAGGATGGGGCGGCGGGAGCAAACCGGGTGGAAGAAGTCTGAAATCGACTCGGCGAGCCGGGTTGGGCACGAGTTGGGGAGGAGGTGGGAAATTGTCACGGAAATTTGACCGTGGGCGGAGGGTACGGTAGGATGAATGTGCGGGGTGGAGCAGTCTGGTAGCTCGTTGGGCTCATAACCCAAAGGTCGGTGGTTCAAATCCACCCCCCGCAACCACTCCATTCATAACGGTTTCCGGGAGGCGGTAGCGGATCGCCACTTCCAGGGTTTCCGGTATCAATCTCACCTCCTGAACGCAGTCTCTCAGGAAACGCTTGCGCTCGGCGGGCTCCCCTTGCCTGAACAGTTTGTCCAGATTCCGCCGGTACTCCATTGCCGCGCGCGTCTCGATTTTCGGAGGCGCGCCCGTCCGGCCCAGGGCTGCGGCAAGTTCCGTGCGTTCCCTACACAGCGTCGCTAGTCGGGCGTTCGCCCACGCGGCATCACCCAATCCGTCTTCCACAGCTTGGCGGATGTTGGCGATCTTCCGGTCCACGGCGGCTATCTGGGCCACGGCATCGGGCCGGTAGCCGGTGGAGTCCTCCCATAGGCGGCGCAGCTCTGCATTGACCTTGGACGTGAATCCCTTTGGGTCGGAGCATCCGCCCAGTACACTCGCAACGCCGCTCAGGACCTGAGCCTCCACCTGTTTCTGCGGGACGTACACGCCGGGGCCACAACCCATGCCCTTGCGATACGGCTGCGAGCCACAGACATAGTAATAGCCGCTTTGGGTGTGGAACCCAATCATGTTCTGACCGCACCGCGCGCACTTGAACAGGCCGCCGCTTAGCAGGTACTCAGACGCCCGCGCGCGTGAGCTTCGAGACGCAAGCCCCTTCTTGCCGTTGGCACGCCGGGCTTCCATGATCTGTATTGCTTGTGCCTCACTGATGAGGGCAGGGTGTGCGTTCTCTACGATCACCCAATCCGACGGCGGGCGCTCGCGGCCCTGCTTGTCGCGCACGTTCCAAACGCCATATCCGCAGTACTGCATCAGGACACTTGGTTGTAGTAGCGCGTACCACGTAGACGTGCCCCAAAACTTCTTGCGGCGTCCCGGTATGCCAGCCTTGTGACAGAAGGCGACCAGTTCATCCAGCGAGGCTCCCCTTCCTGCAAGCTCCACAAGGCAATGGCGCGCCCATTCGTCAATGGTCCGCCCGGCTACAATCATCTCGTCGGGCACCCAGATCACCTTTATGCGTGGCACGCCGCGCTTCAGCTCGCCGCATATCAGACGTTCCGCCCGATATCCAAAGAGCGGTTGCCCTCCATTTTTATAACACCAGCCGGTCCTGGGGTCGCGCGCCTGGACGTTCGCCGTACAACCTTTGCGAGTGTGGAAGGCCACTTCACGGCTGTATGCTTCGTTCTTGGCGTAGGTGATGTGATCCATGTAGACCCCGGCGGCGGTATTCGAGTCCACGACGGGATCGGTAACCGACAGCACCTGCACTCCTCTTTTTTCAAGGTCCCGGCGGATGGCCATAGCCGTGTGGCTCTCGCGCCCGAACCGTGAATAGTCGTGAACGATAATGGCGGTGGCCCCAGCGGCATCAATCATGCCCAACATCTTTTGAAACTCGTGGCGGCGCTCGTGATGCCTGAATGCGCTCGCTGCTTCCCTAAACTCACCGGCTACCTGAAATCCGCGTGCCTCCGCAAACTCGCGGCATTGCCGGAGCTGCTCAGGTATCGACAGTCCACTTTTCTCCTGCTTATCCGTGGAGACACGCGCCCATAGGAATGCCCGCCTGGGTTGACCGCTTCCGGCCTCTGAGTGTTCACTCACAGGGCCAATCAACGTCTGGAGTAGCTCTTGTACTGATTTCATTGCTGTGCCTTTCACGCGGCCCATCGAGCCGGTAATCGAAATTTGCCCATCGTCTCATTGGATCGCTGCAAGCAACGTGCTCCGAATCCACTCCGATAGAGTTTGGTCATTTGCCTCGGCGGCTTGGGCGATTCGTTTGAGCGTATCCCCGGTAACGCGAACCGGCACAATCCTGCCTTTAGCTGCGCCCTTGGGCAGTTTGGGCCGCCCCGGCTTCTTGGCTTTCTTGCGCTGTTTCGATTCTTGTGGACTCTTGGTGGATCGTGCGTCCATGTGATTATTGTAATACGACAATCCACGGCGGGTCCAGGGTTTTTGTATCACAATAAGTCCTCGCCCGTGCCGGACTTGGGCAATTCCGCTGGGGTGCTACTTGCGCACGTGGTAGGCAGGAACAGATCTACATGATCCGCCTTGAATGCCAAGGCCACCAGACGAGCAAACATATCCTCCGCTCTTTCGCTGCGCTCAGGCATCGCGAAGCTGTTCCGAAATGGATAACCCGCTTTTCACATTCCCGGTCGAGGCGCGCGCCCATGCGTATGAGTTCAACGACGGCCTTGTGCGCGAAATCGACCGAATTTTCGCGCGCGAAACAATTTGAGGGCGTAACCTCGTAATCTGCTCATTAGGCCCCATCCCCTTTCCGTTCAGCAGCAACACAATCCCAAGTTGCTTCTCGGCTGTGAGTCCGCCCGCCGGCATCGGTAGACCGTGAAGGTGGAAAGAGTTCGGGATGGTCGGTCGCGAATGCCAGTGCGACGAGACGCGCTAGTCGATCCTCGGCTTTACGAATGTCTGTTTCGAGAACCGGCGTGGCTGAAGTACCCTTCACGAACTGAAGGACTTTCGTTCTCTTCGACATTCGGGTTGTTCGCGCTTCGCACATCTCGTGAACGCTCTCGCCTAGCGTCGACATTTTCTGAAGCCCCCTCCGGTAAACGGCACGGATTCACCGTGTCCGACGGCCGACGACTTTGCGCAACTTGCACAAGCTCCGCCTGGCGCGCACACGCCTGCCGTTCAGGGCGTGCCCCACTGCAAGGAATCTCTGGAGCAGTACCCAACCAACGGCCGCCACTCACTAGATGGCGTCGGCAGGCCAGCCCACCCTCTCGGCTACTGCTCGAACTTCCGTACGCGCCGCTATCAATCCTTCGATTAACGCGTTTGTTTCAAGGCGTCTTCTGGGATTGACCACCGCTTGCCGACCTTCTTGGCGCCGCGGATCCGCCCAGCCGCCAGCAAGTCGTACACGTACTTTAGAGTCCAACCTCTACGCACCGCTACGTCCCGCGGCGCAATTTCATTCGATTTCTTTACTTCTGCAGGCATTGGTGTTGTTGGTGACATCCAGATACTACAGCTGCACCTGTCACCTGTCACTGCCCTTTCCGGATAGTGCTTCTCTCTTTTTCGACCAGTAAATCGCTATTTTGGCGGCCGGCCCTCTTTTTTTGGACAGGGATCGGGAGGATTAGATCACCGGGAGAACATCCAAGTACGGCGGCAACGCTGCGAATGGTTCTGACGTTGACGTCTTCGCCCTTCTTGACTTTGTAGACCTGCGCCACACCCACGCCCGCCGAGTTTGCCAGCGCCTCCATGCTCAGGCTCTTCTTGGCACGCAATCGATCGATGAGTTCTGCAGGTGTTTCGCGCGAGTCCATGGGCCAACGCATTCCCTGAGTCGGCGACCAATCAAATGCCCATATCGAAAGCGCACTCCGGAGGAATTCATAATAACCATGGCTCAGGGGCAAGACCTGTTCAACAAAGGGCGTTGCAATCTGTTCGAGACGTTCGAAGCGATTCTCGGGATCCTGATCGACTCGTGAGTACTCGATAGCGATCGCGTTGAAGACCTGCTTGCGCGCATCGACAATGACGCGCAGATAAGCACGTTCTGACTGGCGCCACCGACGCAGAAAACCGGCATGGTCTCCATCGCGGATCGAGCTGAGTGGATGCCAAATCTCGGAGATGTCTTTGAGATGACGAATCGCTGTCTGGACGGCCTCTCTGATCCGCGTGCGTGCGTCATGCGACAGGCCCGGCAAAACGTCCAACGCCGTCCGCAAGGAAGCATGCAATCCACGATTTGAGTTGCCTGCCTGAGACACTCCACCCTCGACGGCCTAATGGCCGACAACACTTCGCTTCGCGAAGGTTGAGGATCCTCGTGTCTCAACGCCTCTGCTGACATCGGACTGATGCCAGGGGTACGAGGATGTCCTGGGAACCATCCCCCCAGGCAGGGAACAACCAACACCAACAACATAGCCCCGTCAGCTCGTGACCGGAAGTGATGGTTCGTACTGCGCAGCCAGGTGATGGCGAGTTACGCCGACGGGCGACGCGCGGGGTCCGCCCCGGACGTGCGATACGCCTCGCACAGCTACAGCTGCGGGGTCAAAATCATGTCGATCCGCTTTGAAAGGATGACGGCAATGTCACTGTAGACCCCGGTTTTGAAATGCAGACCAACATCCTCATAGTGTCGGGAGTGACACTGTATACTCGCGATATGGCCGCAGAGTCATCGAGAGACGCGACACGGCTCGCCAATCTTCTCCGCCTAATGCTCAGCACCCCAGCTGAGGGCGAAGCCATGGCAGCGAGGACCGTGTTCCTGCGCGAAGTTCAGGCCCAGGGACTGAACCTGCATGACATCGGTGCGCGCATTGAGCAGGTCCCAGGTGGCACTCAGGATTTGCCAACGTCGGAGCCGGCCGGGCCGGAGCAGGCTGTAGGGGCTGCGCCTGGACACGACATCCAGTGGGAG
>DATJYW010000112.1:0-30394 GCA_035499435.1 Candidatus Acidiferrales bacterium
AGACACGCTGCCCTGGGACGCGCTCGCGTTCGGAGCGGTGGCGGTAAGCGGATCTTTCCATCGCCCGCAGGATCTTCGCGCGTCCGGCAAGCTGACCGTCGCGCCCGCGCCCGGAAGCGATCCCGTGACCGGTGAGATCAAGGCGGTCTACGAGGCGCGCGGCGGTGGAAACCTGGACTTGGGCCGCTCGACCCTCCAACTCCCCAACACCCGCGCCGATTTGGCGGGCTCCATCGGACACGAGTTGAAGGTTCACCTTGAGACTCACGACTTCAACGACCTGCTGCCGGCGCTCGGCGAGAGCGCCGGTGCGATACCGCTCAAACTCAATAAGGGAAGCGTGGTCTTCGATGGCAGCGTAACCGGCAATCTCGCCAATCCACGCGTCGCCGGCCATGTCCGCGGCACAAGCATCGCCTACGGTGACGAGGTGCTGGACGCGTTCGAATCCGACGTCCAACTCTCTGCCGATTACCTGCGGGTACAGAACGCTGCCGCCTCGCGAGGCGCAGTCCGGGCGCGAATTCAGGGGTCGCTGGGACTCTCCAGTTGGAACGTAGCGGATGACAGCCCGGTCTCCGCTACCGCCACTCTTACCGATGCCGCCGCGGCCGACATTCTGACCTTGGCGCAAGCTCGGGATATTCCGCTTACCGGCACGATCGCCGGCTCCGTCCAGGCCAACGGTACGCTCGGCAGGATCGCTATTCAGGGCGATGTCAGCGCCGCGAAAGGAGCGTGGCAGAACGAACCCTTCGACCGCTTCGGCGCCCATTTCACCTACAGCGGAGACAGGCTAGATGTGTCCGCCGCGCAGCTCGTGGCCGGCGCCAAGCAACTCAAGTTGAACGTGGATTATCAGCATGCGCCGGGACAATACGCTCAGGGCCGCCTCCGCTTTCAGGTAAGCAGCAACTCCATGCCCGTCGAGCAGATCCATTGGATTGCCGAGCAGCGCTCCGACTTGAAAGGCATGCTGGAGTTGACTGCATCCGGCGATGTGGATCTGACTCCGAGAGCCGCGACCCCCTACCGGATCCAGGACATTCACGCCGATATCGCGGTCAGGCAGATTCAATTTGCGAACCAGCGCGTGGGCGAGGCGCGCCTGACGGCCAATTCGCAGGCCGGCGTGCTTCGCGCCCACATCGATTCGACCATCGCCGGCTCCACGGTGCGCGGAGATGGCCAGTGGCGCCTGGAAGGCGAATACCCCGGCACCGCGGCCATCCAATTCTCGAAAATCGACCTGGCGCGTCTCAAAGACTGGCTCTCTCCCGGCGAAGAGGATCCGGGCTTCACCGGTTCCGCGGAAGGCGAATTGCGGCTGGATCTGCCGGCCGGACGCCCGAAGGCGCTCAAGGCCGAACTGCGCATCCGCGAATTCCAGATTGCATCCGCACCGATCGCGGGAATCAACGCCCCGCCGCCCACCGTCCGCAATTCCGGCGATATCGTGTTCCGCTATGCCAACTCCGTTCTCGTGCCCGAATCGGCCCACTTCGTCGGACCCGGCACCGATCTGCAACTGACAGGGCGCATTCAGCCCGATCAGAAGGTACCGCTCGACCTCCGCGCGGACGGCCGTCTCGATCTCGGATTCCTGCACGATTTCTTCCCCGATTTCGTCGCCTCCGGAGCCGTCAACCTCAGCGCTGCCATGCGCGGGACGTATGTCGATCCGCAGATCACTGGCCGCATGGAGTTCCAAAAGGCGACCTTCAACATCGCCGACGTCCCCAATGGGATTGCGAACGCCTCAGGGGTCATTGTTTTCAACAAGGACCGCGCAACCATCCAGCGGTTCGCCGGTGAGACCGGCGGCGGCAAAATCGAGTTGACCGGATTCGCGGGCTACGGAGGCGTGCATACCACGGTCTTCCGCCTCCACGCACGCGCCACCGAGGTGCGAGTGCGGTATCCCGAAGGCGTGAGCACCGTGGTAAACGCCAACTTGAACCTTACAGGAACCTCCGACAGCAGCATGCTCTCCGGCTCGGTCACGGTCCTTCGCACAGGCTTCAATCTGCAGTCCGATTTCAGCTCCATCCTGGCCAAATCCGCCGAGCCCGTGCGGACGCCGTCCGCCCGAACCGGCCTGCTCGGCGGCATGGGCTTCGACGTCCAGATCGACACTTCTCCGGATCTTCTGCTCCAGAGCACTTTGGCGGAAGATGTCCAAATGGAGGCCAACCTGAAGCTCCGCGGCACGGCCACCAACCCGGCCGTACTGGGACGTATCAGCATCACCCAGGGCAAGGTGAGTTTCTTTGGGACACAGTTCACGCTGAACCAGGGGACCATCGCGTTCTACAACCCGGTGCGAATCGAGCCGATTCTGGACGTAGATCTGGAGACGAAAGCGCGCGGCATCGATGTCATCCTCACCATCTCGGGTCCGCTCAGCAAGCTGACCCTAACCCCCCGGTCCGATCCGCCTCTGCAGTTCTCCGAGATCGTGGCCCTGCTCGCCACCGGACGCACGCCCATGTCCGACCCGTCGCTCTGGTCGCAGCAATCGAATTCGCAGACCTGGTCGCAGATGGGTGCGTCCGCCCTGCTCGGTTCGGCGATCGCCAATCCGGTGGCGGGCCGTCTGCAGCGCTTTTTCGGCGTGAGCAAACTGCGCATTGATCCCACCATCACCGGCGTGGAAAACAACCCGCAGGCGCGCGTGACGCTGGAGCAGCAGGTCACTCCCAGTCTGACGTTCACCTACATCACCAATGTCACCACCAGCAATCCGCAGGTGATTCGGATCGAGTGGGCGTTTTCCAGACAGTGGTCGGCCGTGGCGCTGCGCGAGGAAAACGGACTTTTCGGAATAGACTTTTACTACAAACGGCGGTTTAAATAGAAGCTCCATGGGCGCAACCGGACCTTTGACCGCTGTAGCTGCCGCCTCCGCCGCCTGGATGGCTTGGGCCGTGCGCGGTCGCGCCTCCTCCGTCTTCGCGCCGAGCATCTGGCGCGGGCCCCGCGACCGGCGTGCTGTGGCACTTACCTTCGACGACGGCCCCAGCGAGGCTACGCTGGAAATCCTGGAGATTCTGGCCCGGCACAAAGCTGCGGCGACATTCTTCGTCTGCGGCGCCAACGTCGAGCGCCTGCCGGAGGTCGTGCGAGCGGCGGCCCGCGCCGGCCACGAAATCGGAAATCATAGCCACACTCATCCGTACCTGTTCCTGCGCTCGCCCGGCGACATCGAAGCCGACATCCGGCGTGCCCAGCAAGCCATCGAGTCCGCGACCGGTGTCCGCCCGGCCTGCTTCCGCGCCCCTTATGGGGTACGCTGGTTCGGATTGCGTGCCGCGCAGGCCAATCTGCAACTCACCGGCGTCATGTGGACCGCAATCGGCTATGATTGGAATTCCGGTGCGGAGGAAGTAGTTGCGCGGATGACTGCCAAGGCGGCAAATGGCGCAATCCTCTGTCTGCACGACGGGCGCAAGGTGCGCGTCCGGCCGGATGTGCGCCAGACCGTCGAAGCTGTCCGGCGGCTGGTCCCCATGTTGCTTGACCAGGGGTATAAACTCGAAACGATTAGCCGACTCCTATGTCCGAAGAACTGATTCAGCGGGTGCTGAAGGTGATTGCCACTTCCAAGCGAATTCCGATCGAGACCGTCACGGTCGATAGCGATTTCCAGGAGCTTGGCATCGACTCCATGGACGCCGTGGAGATCCTGTTCGCTCTCGAAAACGAATTCGACATCACCATTCCCGACGAGGACGCGCGCGCCGTGCGCAGCATTCGCGATATGTGCGCCGGCGTCGAAAAACTCGTCGCCGCCAAGAGCGCGGGTACGCAGGCCCCCCAATAACCGATGCGGCGCGTTGCCATCACCGGAACCGGCGCCATCAGCGCGCTTGGCAGGAACACCGCGGAATTCGCAGATTCGCTGCGCATGGGCCGCAGCGGCATCGGCCCGATCGAATCGGCCGACATGTCGCAGGTCCGCTTTCAAAACGGCGCCGGGGTCAAGGGCTACTCGCACCAGCCCTACTTCGACGACCGTCGCGCCGATTTCATGGACCGCTTCGCCCAGTTCGCGGTGATCGCGGCGCGAGAAGCCGTGGCCGATGCCGGAATCGAGTGGACGCCCGAGTTGCGCGAGTCCGCCGCCATCATCACCGGCTCCTGCGTGGGCGGGCAGTCTACCGAGGACATCGGATTCGTCGAAATCTACAAGCTGGGGCACAACCGGGTGCATCCCCTGACCATCCCGAAAACGATGGCCAATGCCGGCGCCAGCCATATATCCATGGAGTTCGGGATCACGGGCCCCGCCTTCACCATCTCGACGGCGTGCTCCTCGGCGGCCCACGCTATTGGGCAGGCTTTCGCCATGGTGCGCAGCGGCATGATCGACCTGGCCATCACCGGCGGCAGCGAGGCGCCTTTCAGCTTCGGCATCTTGAAAGCCTGGGAGGCCATGCGGGTGGTCTCACCGGATACCTGCCGCCCATTTTCCAAGGACCGGCGGGGCATGATCCTCGGCGAAGGCGCCGCCATGTTTGTCATCGAGCCGCTGGAGGCGGCCCTGGCACGTGGCGCGCGCGTTCACGCGGAGATCGTCGGTTTCGGAATGAGCTCCGATGCCTGCCACATCACCCAGCCTTCGAAAGAAGGTGCGGCCCGCGCCATGATCGCCGCCTTGCGCGATGCCCGGCTCGCCCCCGGGCAGATCGGCTATATCAACGCTCACGGCACTGCGACGCCCGCCAACGATCCTACAGAGACCGCCGCCATCCGCTGCGTCTTCGGCGGGCATGCCGGCAAGCTCGCGGTCAGCTCGACTAAGAGCATGCACGGCCACGCATTGGGAGCCGCGGCGGCCCTCGAATGCCTGGCGACGGTCTTGGCCCTGCGCGATGGCGTCCTCCCCCCGACGGCCAACTTCAACCAGCCCGATCCGGAGTGCGATCTCGACGTGATTCCCAACCAGTCGCGCGAGCAGCAGGTAGAGTACGCGATGTCGAATTCCTTCGCGTTCGGTGGCCTCAACGCGGTGCTGGTGTTGAAGTCGGTAGGGTAGGACCTCCCGGCCTGCCCACGCGCCTCAGGCGCGGTATTCAGAACGCTAGTGCTTCGATCAGTTTGTCCAGTTCCGCCTGCATTGCGGATTTCTTTTTCTGCAGCTCGGCCTGCCTGTCGCGCAGCCCGGCAAGCTGTTGTTCGTGAGTGTCCAACTGCCGTGCGTAGTTCTGCACGAGCTGCTGCTGGCCGCTGACATTGTTCAGGCTCTGGATATTGCGCCGGATGCGGTCTTCGTCCTGTGTGGCCTCGTTGATCTGGCCCTGAGCTTCCTGCAACGCCCGGTCGTTGTCGGCGATCTGCCGCTTCTGGGTTGCGATCCGGTCGAGTTGCTTGCGTGCGGCATCGCTGAGCGACCGGTTCTGGATAAAGCTCACCAGCATGTCGGGGCTCAGGTTGGTGACCATGGTCTGAGTGTCGTACACGCGCTCTTCGGCGACCACGAACTCCTGCGTCGAGTCCGGCACCAGGCTTATTTCGAAGCGATAATTGTTCGCGGTTTTCTCCTTCGGCTTCTGGCTGAGCAGTGTGTAACCCGGCCGCAGCGGATGTTCCAGGATCAGTGTCTTGGCTTTCTTGTCCACGTTTCGGATGGTGTACGTCCGCGTTTCTTCTGCGGCGAACTTCGTGGTCAGGGTCCCGCGCGTGGCGTGGACCTCCCTTACGAGCGCCTGTTTGCTGCCGAAGGCCTCGGTGATGCGCGTGCCCAGGTCCACCGCGTAGCTGATCAGCCGCTTCTCACCGTCCTTGAGCGTCTCCATCAACGCCTCGCCTCCGTACGCGCCGGCGTCGTAAACGGTGATCGGTCCGCCATCCAGCGTCTTGCCGGTGCTGTTGGTCAGCTCGGCGGCGTTCGTCGGATGTTGCGAGCTGTGGTCGGAATAGATCAGCAGCTTGCGGCCTTCGATTGGCTGTTGCAGGAACGGCAGCATGGCGGATTCGTTCTTGCGAATCGTGACCGGCTGGGCGATGCGATACTCGAACAATTCGCCGAGCTCCTGTCCGGTTGCCGAGGTCGCAATCGAGCTGGGAACCACTTCTTCGCGCATGAACTGAGGCGCTGGCGTGGCCGCCGGAGGCGGTGCCGGGGGCGCCAACATCCCCATCGCCCGATTGGCGGGCCGGCTTGCCGGAGCCGCCTTTGCCTCCGCCTCGAATGCCCCGGAATGCACCACCGGCCGTGCCGCCGTATCGTCCGCCAACTCGGCTTCCGGCCTCTGCACATATTTCGGCGCGTAGAGCTGGCTCACAAACGAAATCGGCCGCCCCGATACCAGCGACAGCCGCACCTTCGTCCAATCCTCGCCGGTCATGTTGTCCACGATCGCCCATCCCTCCAGGGTCGGCGCTTTCTCGCTGAAAATCAGCCGGTAGCTCGACTTCCACACCGGCGCGGGTATCATGTAGCTGGCCACCACGTCGCGCTCTTTGGCGTCGGTGGAATCGATGTACACGCTGCGTTTGTCCTTGGAGCGGGACGCCGCAATTACCGCCAGGTAATCCTTGAACTGCTGCTGCAGTTTCGGGTCGCTGAATCGGATGCCCGAGGCGGCGTTGAGATCCAGCGTGCGCAGGTCGCCCGAATCCAGTAGCACGTTGAGCTGATCGCGCGTGGGCTCTTTGTCTGTACCCGGGATCGTGCGCGCATTGACGATCACGCCGCCAAGAGTCTGACCGCCGAATACGACCTCGACGTGGGCGCCGCGGAGGCGATCCATCAGACCTGGCAACCCGTCGCTGCCGATCTCGAACGGAAACTCGGCCAGTTTGTGGCTCAACGGATCGGCCGAATCGTACCGCAGCCCGGCGACCTTTCCGCCGCCGCGCTCTTCGACGATCAGCGATTTCAGCACGTCGTTCATCTCCGAAGCGTTGAAATCCAGCCGCGCCGATTCGCCCGCCGCCAATTTTCCCGACCTCTCGAAAAAGCCTACCCCGTGCTTGTACAGCACGACCTCCTTCACCGGCAACTCGGCCGGAAAGGCTAGCGAGGCTCCCAGGATCACGCAAACCGTCATAGGACGCGTCATAGGTCTCCGTTCCAGGAATGCCGCCCCACGCGGATTCCTTTCGGTCTACTCGCCCATCGCTTTAATGATGACGCGTTTTGGCCGCTGACCGTCGAACTCGGCGTAATAGACCTGCTGCCACGGGCCGAAATCGAGCTTTCCGGCCGTGACCGGCACGACCACCTCGTGGTGTACCAGCAGACTCTTGAGGTGCGAATCGCCGTTGGTCTCGCCGGTGCGGTGGTGCCGGTAGTCCTGGCGGAACGGAGCCAGAGTCTCCAGCCACTCGTCGATGTCTGCGATCAGCCCGTCCTCGGCATCATTGACCCACACACCCGCGGTAATGTGCATCGCGGAAATCAGGATCATGCCCTCCCGGATGCCGCTCTTTTTGAGGACACTTTCCACTTGACCAGTAATATTCAGATACTCTCTATGTTTTGAGGTCTTGAATGTGAGATATTCCGTATAGAATCTCATAGGGCGATGATACAACCGGGCCAGATCCTGATCGTGGATGATGAACCTTCCCTGCTCAAAATGATGAGCATTTACCTGGCCCGGTTGGGCTATGCCGTAGTTGCTGCGGTAAACGCCGAGCAGGCGCTGGAGGCAGTCAAGACGCAGCCCGGCGGTTTCGCCGTCGCCGTATTGGACGCGTCTCTTGCCAGTAACGGCCTCGACGATCTGGCAACTCAAATGCTAATGGTGACCCCCAGGCTGTGTGTCATTGCCGCCAGCGGTTATCCTGTGGACATGACCCTGTTGGAAGCCGCCGCTCCCGGCCGCGTAACTTTCCTTCACAAACCGTTCTCTCCGGAGATGCTGGCGGCCGCCGTGCGGAGGATGCTTGTCACGCAAGAAGAAGTTTGATGTTGCCAAGGAAGTGAAGGCCATCGCCCGTGAGCGCGTTGGCCGGGTGCCGGCAGCCAGGCCGATCGAACCGAAATCGCAGCGTAGGAAACCGAAACACAAGAAGCAGGCGGAGGTAGACCAATGAGGCGGCCGGATACTCCCGTGGCCGCACTCTCGCGCCGGGAGGCCCTTGGTTTCATCTGGCTGCCATTTGTCCGCCCCGGCCACATCGGCCTGGCGGGCGCGAAGTTCCGGATCATCCGCACCGGCAGTTCCAAACGAAGGTATCTCCTGATCCATGGCAACGAAGAGACCGCGCGGCAGGTGCTGATTCAACATATGCAGACGCACGACGGCATCGCCTACGTGATCGAGTCGCACACCCGGGACGTGCCGGTCGGCAACCTCCAGCTTGATCCCAATCGCATGTTCTCGCGCGGCGGCGCAGAGGCCAATATCGCGCGCCTGAACCCGAACGCCGCCCCCGATGCCGTGCAGCACGCGCTTCACACGCTCGACCACGGCCGCGACAAGCTTATTCACGCCTTGACCCCGCCTCGCGGCGGTCTGACGATCGCTCTCCACAACAATTCCCAGGGCTATTCGGTTACCGACGAGGTCCCGATCAGCGATCAGGTCTCGCTGCGCGAACCCGGCAACCCGCGCGCGTTCTTCTTGTGCACCGACCCGGCAGACTTCGAGATCCTCAAGACTTCCCCTTACAATGTGGTGCTGCAGCAGCATGCGCCGAAGATTGACGACGGTTCGCTCTCGCGCGTGGCCGCCGCCCGGGGATTTCGCTATGTGAACCTGGAAGTGGGGTTGGGACACCCCGAGCGCCAGCGCGAGATGATCGCCTGGCTGGAGTGGAAATTGAAGTAACGGCCCGGGCTACATGAAGTAGTCTTTGACCTTCTCGAACAGCCCCTTCTCCGCCGGCCGGTTATCCACCGGCAGCGTCTCGCGTAGCTGCTCCAGAAGCTTGCGCTGGTCCCGCGTCAGGCGCGTCGGCATCTTCACGTTGACATGCACGTAGAGATCCCCGCGGCCGCTGCTGTTCAGGATGGCAACTCCGCGATGACGCAGCTTGAACTGCGCCCCGTTTTGCGTGCCTTCCGGGATCTTCAGCTTCTGTTCACCCTCCAACGTCGGTACATCGATTTCGCACCCGAGAGCCGCCTGCGCGATGTTGATGGGGATGGTACAATGCAAATCGCTCTCGCGCCGCTCGAAGAAGGGGTGGTCCCCCACCTTCAGGAACACATACAGATCGCCCGGAGGACCGCCGTTGGCGCCCGGTTGGCCCTCGCCCGCGAGCCGAAGCCGGTTCCCGTCGTCCACACCCGCCGGAATGTTCACCTTCAACTTGCGCTGCACCTGCAGCCAGCCCTGGCCCCGGCACTCCGAACACGGATTGCGGATGATCTGTCCACTGCCGTTGCACGTGCTGCACGTCCGCCGGATGGAGAGGAAGCTCTGCTGGTAGAGCACTTCGCCGCGCCCATGGCAAGTCGGGCAGGTGCTCGGGCCGTGTCCCGGCTCGCTGCCCGCGCCGCGGCAATGCTCGCAGCGCTCCATGCGCGGAACCTGAATCTCGGCCGCCATGCCAAACATGGCGTCCTCGAACGAGATCTCCAGATCGTACCGGACATCCTCGCCCCGCTGCGCGCGCGTTCGCCGTCTACCGCCGCCGCCGAACAGGTCGCCGAAGCCGAAAAAATCTCCCAGGATGTCGCTCAGGTCTTCGGGGTTGAACTGTGGCCCGCCCGCCGCTCCTTGCAGTCCCGCGTGCCCATAGCGATCGTAAGCGGCGCGTTTCTGCGCGTCGCTCAAAACGCTATAAGCTTCGCTGGCCTCTTTGAATTTCTCCTCGGCGGCCGGATCGTCGGGATTGCGGTCGGGATGATAGCGCTTGGCTAACTCGCGATAAGCGGCTTTTAGCTCCTGCTCACCGGCTTCCCGGCCTACACCAAGAACCTCGTAGTAATCTCGTTTCGACACGGAATCCACTTACTTTACCCTCGAACCGCGACCCTTACCATCGCCGGCCGGAGGAGTCTGCCTTTGAAATTGTAGCCCCGCTGAAATTCGCCGAGAATGGCCTGGTCTTCGCCCTCTTCCGTCGGCACGCGCTCCACTGCTTGGTGGATATTCGGGTCGAAGAGCTTGCCCGCCGTCTCGATTGGCTCCAACCCTGTCTTCTTCAACGTGTCGAACAGGCGCTGGTAAATCAACTCCACGCCTTTGACATACTCCCGGTCGGCCGTTTCCACCTTGAGCGCGCGCTCGAAATCGTCGAGCACCGGCAGTACGTCCTTCACCATGTCCATGGCCGCGAACTGGATGAAATCGCCGCGCTCGCGCTCGCTCCGCTTGCGAAAATTGTCGAACTCCGCGCGTACCCGCAGCAACCGGTCCTGCAGGTCGGCCTTCTCGGTGGCGACTTGGTCCCGCTCCGCCGCGACGGCCGCCAACTGGCCTTCCAGTGTAACGGCAGGGGTGGCTTCGTCGGCCGAAACTTGGGGAGATTCCTCTTGGGGCTTATCGATATCCACTGCTTTTAGCTTAGCAAAAGGCCGCCGCCGGCCCTAGAACTGGGCGCTCTCCAGCGCACGCCCCGTCTCCAGCACGGCCGCCATAACCCTCTCGTAGTGCATCCGCATCGGACCCAGTACCGCCACCTTGGCCGGCAGCCCGCTGGGCATCCGAATGGTGATGCCGATCAGCGCCAGATCCTTCATCGCCGGGTGGGCTTCCTCCAACCCGACCCGAACTGCGAGCTGGCCTGCCGGCATCTCCAGGAACCGGTCCAACAGCTCGATCACCCGCTCCTTTTCCTCCAGCGCGTGGAACAGCTCGCGCAGCTTTTCGCGCGTCAGGTGCAAATCCAGACCCAGCAGGTTACTGGCCCCGTCCATGTGCAACTCGGGCGAGGTATCCACTTCCAGCAGTCCCTTTTGATAAAGCCGGGTCAGCTTGCGCGCCACCTCCTGATACAGCTCCCGCTCTTCCGCGATCCGACGCAGCAGTTCGCGCCGCGCACGCCCCAGTTGCCATCCGGCGAAATTCCGGTTGACGTAGTTGCAGATCGAGTTGAGCTCGACCGGCGATGCCGGTTCCTCCATCGTCACTACGCGATTGCGCACCATGTGGTCCCGCGTCACCAGCACCATGAGCACGCGCCGATCGCTGAGCGGCACCAGTTGGATTTGATCCAGCTCCTGGGCCATCTCCGGCAGTGCCGCCGCGATCCCGACGTTGTGCGTCAGCTCCGTCAGGATGCTGCTGGACCGTTCCATCTGCTCACCCACCGTGTCCAGCCCGCGCAGTTCGCTGGCCACCCGCTCGGCCTCGCTCGCCGAAACCCGGTTAGCGCTCAGAGCGCTCACATAGATGCGAAATGCTTTGTCCGTGGGCACCCGTCCCGCGGAGGTGTGCGGCTGCGAAAGATATCCCTCATCGGCGAGATCCGCCATCACGTTCCGGATGGAGGCCGGGCTCAACGAATCCTGCCGGCGCCTCGAAACGGTGCGCGAGCCGACCGGCTCCCCCGTCTCGATGTACGCACGTACAATCGCGGACAGGATCTCACGATATCGGTGATTGAGCGGCGCTTCCGTTCTCATAGACCCTTGAGTCTACACTAACCTGCTTAATATTTTATCCGTCGCGGATGCTGAGGGTCAATCCTGCGAGGTAGGGTGCTAAAATACCGCTTCCAATCTTTCAGGAGGTTTTCGAGTGGGAGTCGTGAAGGCGCTGTTGCGATTTGCCAGCTACGTGTTTCAGGCGCTTTTCTGCATCGGTTTGCTCGCTTTGTCGGTCCTGGCTTTCGTCGCCGGCGCCCAATCGCTGCACCTGGGAATGCTCCCGTGGACGGGCTCCACGCTCCTGTACATCCTGTTCTTCGGATCCCTGCTTGGCCTGCTCATCCTCTTGCTCGCGCTGCGCGGCTCGGCTCGGTGGCTGTTCTTTCTCTGGTGCCTGGTAATCGCGGTAATGGTTGCCAAATTCTATTTCTTGAGCGGCTACCGTTTCGCGCCCGGCGAAGCCAGGACCGCCCTCTATCTCCTCGCCGGCTCCTTCATCGCCCTGCTCGGATCCTGGTTTGTGATGACCCGCCGCACGGCCCGATAACACGCGATGCACCGGGCGATCATCTTCGACCTCGGCAAGGTCCTCATCTATTTTGATTTCGGTATCGCCTACCGGTCTCTCGAGTCGCTGTGCCCCTATCCAGCCGCCGAAATCCCCCGCCGCCTCGCCGCCAGCGACCTGGTCCGCCGTCTGGAAACCGGCCTGATCGAGCCCCACGACTTCGTCGACAAGGCATCTGAACTCCTCGACCTCCACATCGGCTACGACGAATTCTGCCGCGTCTTCAGTTGTATCTTCACCGATATTCTGATTCCGGAGAGCATGCTTGAAGCCCTCGCCAGACGCTATCGCCTGATCCTGCTCTCCAACACCAACGCGCTGCACTTCCCGCTGCTCCAGGAAAAATACGGACATCTCCTGCGGCATTTTCACCGGCACATTCTCTCGCACGAGGTCCGTGCCATGAAGCCCGACCCGGCGATCTATCGGGCCGCGGTCGAAGCCGCCGGCTGCCGACCCGAGGAGTGCTTCTATACCGACGATATCGCCCTGTTCGTCGAAGGTGCGAGCAACTTCGGCATCGACGCTGTGCAGTTCCAGTCCCGCGCCCAAATCGAACGCGAGTTGAGGGCCCGGGGCATCGTGTGGTAGGCAGTCTCACGCATGTTAACCTCGAATGTTGTGTTCCGCCGAGTCATCTGGATCGTCCTGGATAGTGTGGGCATCGGTGAGATGCCCGACGCCGCGCTCTTCAGCGACCCCGGCGGCGCCGATACGCTCGGCAACATCGCCCGCATCCGCGGCCTGAAGCTTCCCAACCTCGAGCGTCTCGGGCTTGGCAACATAAGAACGCTGAGCGGAATTGTGCCCGTTGTCTCGCCCGCGGGCGCGTTCGGAAGCTGCACTCTGGCTTCGCCTGGCAAAGACACCACCACCGGCCACTGGGAAATGGTCGGAATTCACCTGGCCAAGCCCTTCCCGCTTTACCCGCACGGCTTTCCCCGCGAGGTGCTCGACCAGTTCGAGAGCCGCATCGGCCGCGCCACCCTCGGCAACAAGGCCGCCTCGGGTACCGAGATCATCAAGGAACTCGGCGAGGAGCATATGCGCACCGGCTCCCCCATTGTCTACACCTCCGCCGACAGCGTCTTCCAGATTGCCGCCCACGAAGAAGTCATCCCGCTCTGGGAGCTTTACAAGATCTGCGAGACCGCGCGCGAGATCATGAGCGGGCCGCATGAAGTCGGTCGCGTGATCGCCCGCCCGTTCGTCGGCACGCCCGGCAATTTTTCCCGCACCGCTAATCGCCACGATTACGCCGTGCCTCCGCCCAAGGGCATGCTCCTCGACCGGCTCGACGAATGCGGCGTGTTCATTCACAGCGTCGGCAAGATCTTCGACGTCTTCCTGGGCCGCGGCATCAAGGAATCCGAGAAAACCAAGAATAACGCCGACGGCATGGCCAAGACCCTCGTGGCGATGAACGAGACCGGTAGCGGCCTCATCTTCGTGAACTTGGTCGACTTCGACCAGCAGTACGGCCATCGCAACGATACTGAAGGCTACGGCGCCGCCCTCGAGCAGTTCGACGCCTGGCTGCCTGCCTTCGAGGGCGCCTTGCACGATGGCGACCTGGCCATTTTCACCGCCGACCACGGCTGCGACCCCACCGTGCCCGGCACCGATCACACCCGCGAGTACGTGCCCCTGCTGGCTCTGGGACCCCAGGTCCGCGCCGGCGTAAACCTGGGCCTGCGCGGCTCGCTCAGCGACATCGGCCAGACCGTGGCCGAAAACTTCGGCTGCCGCATCGCCGAAGGCGCCAGCTTCTTATCGCAAATCCTATGAGAACACCAGTCATGGCGGGCAATTGGAAGATGTACAAGACGCCCGCGGAAACCACTCAATTCTTCGAGAAATTCCGGCCGTTGGTCGAGAACTCCTCGCACTGCGAAGTCGTGATCTGTCCTCCTTTCACGAACCTCGCCGCGGCCGTCGCAGCCGTCAAGGGAAGCAATATCCGCGTCGGATCCCAGAACATCGCCTGGGCTAAAGAAGGCGCGTTCACCGGCGAAATCTCCGGCCCCATGCTGAATGCCGTGGGCGCGACCCACGCCATTGTCGGCCACAGCGAGCGCCGCCAGTATTTCGGCGAGTCCGACGATACCGTCCTCAAGCGCACGCTGGCGGCTTTGGAATTCGGGCTGACACCGATCGTCTGCGTCGGCGAGTTGCTGGCCGACCGTGAAGCCGGCAAGACCGAAGCGGTGCTCACTTCACAATTCCAGCAGGGGATCGCCCGACTCTCCGAACAGCAGTTCGCCAAAATCGTGATCGCCTACGAGCCCGTGTGGGCCATCGGCACCGGCAAGACCGCCACTCCCGATATGGCCGCCGACGCCCACCGCGTGATCCGCGCCCGCGTGCGCGCGGCATTCGGCAACCTCGCAGCCGATGCCGTCCGCATCCTGTACGGCGGCAGCGTCAAGCCCGACAACGTGAAGAGCCTGATGGCGCAGCCCGAAATCGACGGCGTACTCGTCGGCGGCGCCAGCCTTGACCCCGCCGGCTTCGCCTCCATCGTCAACTTCTGACAACGGGACCGGCTTCAGCCGGTCAGTTGCCGCCCGGACCGCCCCGTCCGCCACGCCCGCCCGCGGGCTGCGGCGGAGGCAGCGGCTTGCGTGGCAGCTTCTCCGCCCGCACCGCCGTCAGGTACACCATCGACGCCTCGATGGCCGACATCTGCATCAGGTCGGTCGCCTGAATGCGGTCGTAGACATCCATGTTCGAATGGTGCGTCCGCGTGTTGTAGTCCATCGTGTCCTGAATGAACTGGAATCCGGGCAACCCCACGGCGTCGAAGCTCTGGTGGTCCGTTCCGCCGGTGTTGCGAATGGTAATAGTGGTCGCACCCAGGTCCCTGAACGGCTCCAGCCACTTCTCGAAAATCGGACGGCACATCTCGTTGCCCTGAAGATAAATGCCGCGGATTTTGCCGGTCCCGTTGTCCACGTTCCAGTAGCCGGCGAACTTCTCGTGCTCGCTGGTCGGCTTCATGGTCGCCGGATCGGCGAAGTGCTCTTTTACGTAAGCGCGCGAACCCAGCAGACCCTGCTCCTCGCCGCCCCACAGCGCCATGCGCACCGTGCGGTCCATATTGAGATTGGCCGCCTTCAGCACGCGCATCACTTCCATCGCAATCGAGCTGCCCGCGGCGTTGTCGGTCGCCCCCGTGCCGTAGTGCCAGCTATCGAAGTGCCCGCCGACCATCACCAGCTCGTCTTTCTTCGCATTGCCCGGAATCTCCGCGATCACGTTGAACGAGTCCACGTTGTCGTCGAAGCTCGCCTTGATTTCGAATTGCAGCTTCACCGGGATCTCGTGCTCCAGTAGGCGCGCGATGCGGTTGTAGTGCTCGGCCGCCATTACGATGGTGGGCAGGTTGTCGTTGGCATCGCGGCTCTGCCCGCCGCCAAAGAGCGTGCCGCCGTCGCCGTTGAACGAGATCTGGATTACCAGGGCCGGCTTCTCCGCCTTGAGGAAGGTCTGCAGCGCCTGCGGGCTCACCCCGCCCGGCTGGCCGAAGGCTCCGCGCCCGCCGCCCGGGCCGCCGGGTGCCCCGCGTCCGCCCCGTCCGAATCCCGGAAGCTGGATCTGCGCCGCCTGGATGTCCGTCAGCTCCGCATCGGTGTAGCGCACGCCCAGCGGCGTGGTCACCATCTGCAGGTCGCGCTTGGCCGAAATCATCACGATCTTGCCGGCCAGCTTACCTTTGAACTTGTCGAGGTCCGCCGGCGTTTGCGGCGTCACCATCATCGGGCTACCCGTCACTACGCCGTTGGTCCCGGGGGTCCACGCCACCGGGTACGCGATGATCGGCTGGTATTGCGGCTCCATCATGTGCCCGGAGTAATACTCGATGTTCCACGCCTTGCCGAACGGCCCCCACTTCTCCAGGTGGACATTGCTTAGACCATATTCCTGGAGCCGCTTGACGGCCCACTCTCCGGCGGCGCGGTAGCCCTTCGAATCCGTCAGCCGCGGTCCGTTCACGTCGGTCAGGTAAAACACGTGCTCCATCACCTTGGAATCGCGTCCGAGCGCTTCTTCCTTGATCTTGTGGATCACGTTCAGGTCCACCTTCTCCGCGGGCTGCGCGAGGGCCAGCACGGGAGCCAGGAAGAGCAGTGTTGCTGCAAACCGGGTCTTTCGCATAGAAACCAGAATAGGCGAAAGCAGTCCCGCCGTGGTTACAATGAGAGATCCCCCCGGGGAGGGTCTTGAAATGAAGGCTATTCTCTACGCGCTGGCTGCGGTTTCGCTGTGCCTGGCCGCCGACAACTCTGTCTGGAAGCCCGCGCCCCCGCCGCCTGCCTCCTGGCAGCGTGACCGCCTCGCCGATCTGACAGCCCGCCGTAAGGCGGTCGCCGACCGCATTGGCGACCGCGCCGTCCTCATTCTCTACGCCGCCGAACCGCGCAACTACGCCAACGACATCGATTGGCCCTACCGCCAGGAGAACAACTTCTTCTACCTCACCGGCCTGACCCAGGCCGGCGCGGCCCTGGTCCTGGTTCCCGGCGCCGACAAGATCAAGGAGATGGTCTTTCTGCCGCGCCCGGCGCCCTCGCGCGAAACCTGGACCGGCCACATGCTCACGGCTGCCGAAGCCCGCGAGATCTCCGGAATCGCCAACGTCTATGAGGCCACGCAGCTCAATTCCATGATTTCGACCCTGATTCCCCGCGCTCGCGGAGCGCTGGCCACTTCCGGCGAGGGTCGCGGCGGACGCGGCGGGCGCGGAGGCACGCCGGACTCTCCCTGGGGCGAAGAGTTCTCCAAAATCACCGCGCTGGCCAACGACGGCGACCTCCAGCTCTTCATGCTGCTCCCGGCCCGTCCCAACGCAGCCGAGTACGGCCGCGAGCAGGAGTTCGCCGGACGCCTGGCCGGGGTCGGAGCGGGCATCGCCATCAAGGACGCCACCGCGATCTTCGGCGAATTGCGCCGCGTCAAGTCCCAGCGCGAGCTCGATATCCTGCAGCACGCGGTGGACATCACCGCCGAAGCCTTCCAACGGGCTTACGCGCTCGCGCTTCCCGGCGCCTGGGAATATGAGATCCAGGCGCAGTTCGAGTACACCTTCCTGCGCCGCAACGCGCACTGGGGCTACCCCTGCATCGTGGGCAGCGGCGTCAACGCCACCACTTTGCATTACGAGACCAACAAATCGCAGTTGAAAGAGGGCGACCTCATCCTCATGGACGACGCCGCCGAATTCGACCAGTACAGCGTGGACGTGACCCGCACCATTCCCACCAATGGCAAGTTCAGCAAGGAGCAGGCCGAGATCTACCGCCTGGTCTACGATGCGCAACAGGCCGGTTTTCAGAATGCCAGGCCGGGGCGCGCCTCCAATGCCATGCAGAACGCAGCCAACGAGGTCTTCAAGCAGGGCCTCTTCAAGCTGGGCCTCATCACCGACCCAAAGAGCGACGAGCAGGCCAGGGTCTGGTCCATCCACGGCATGAGCCACGGCATCGGCCTGAACGTCCACGATCCTGGCGGCCGCGAGCTACAGCCCGGCATGGTCGTGACTATGGAGCCTGGGCTGTATTTCCGCCCCGACGCGCTCGACAACCTGCCGAAGACCCCTGAGATGGAGAAATTCGCCGCCCAGGTCCGCCCGGTCTTCGAGAAGTACAAAGGCATCGGCGTGCGCATCGAAGACGACGTGCTGATCACCGCTGCTGAGCCGAAGGTGCTCTCCTCCGCCATTCCCTCGAGGCTCGAAGACGTCGAAGCCGCGATCGCCAAACTTCGGCAGACCCTGAAAACCTCACCGCCGATGTAGCCAATCACTCCTGCCGTAGCGTGGCCGCCGGATCCAACGTAGCCGCCCGCCGCGCCGGGACGTACGCCGCGAGAGCCGAAACGCACGCCAGCAGGACTACCACCACCCCCAGCGTCCACGGATCGGCCGGCGTCACCCCGTACAGCATCGACCGGAACTGGCGTGCGGCCGCGAATGCGCCCGCCGCGCCCAGCGCGAGCCCCACCACGGTCCAGCTCATGACGTACGAGAGGATCCAGGCCGCAACACGTCCACGCGTGGCGCCCAGCGCCATCCGGACCCCGATCTCGCGCACGCGCTGCGTGACCAGGAATGCCAATACTCCGTAAACGCCCAAAGCGGCCAGCAGCACGCCGATCCCGGCGAACATCGAGAGCAGCGCGGCATTAAATCGCGGCCGTGCATTGAGTTTGGCGATCCGGCTGTCAAACGGACCCACGGTCAACGGCAAGGCGGCGTCGATGGCGCGAATCTCGTCCTCCATCAGGCGCGCGACCAGCGCCGGTTTGGCCGCGCTGCGCACCACCGCCGACACAAATCGCGGAGCGCTCCGCGTGCTGTCGTACGGAAAGTACATCTCCGGTGCGTCTTCCGCGGTGAGACCCGCGTTCTTCACGTCCGCGGCCACTCCCACAACGGTGTACGCTTTCGGAAATCCCACGGGTTTGACGGAATGGCCGATCGGATCCTGGTTGGGAAAGAGGCGTCGCGCCAGCCGGTCGCTCAGAATCACGGTTCCCTGCGCGGAGTCGATCTCCGCCGCAACGAACGGCCGGCCGCGCACTAGCTCGATTCCGAGCGCGCGAAAGTACCCCGGCGTGATGTGCCGCAGGTTCACGTTCCCTCCGCGGCCCTGTCCGGACGGCGGCCTCCCATCCACCCCGATCGATCCGTACATGATCCCGATTCCCGCCGTGAGCGGCGGCAACTCGTCGGCTACCGCCACCGCCGACACGCCTGGCAGCCGACGCAGTGCGCTCTCCAGCCGCTCGACGAAGGCGTAGCGGTCCGCCACCGTACGATACTTCTGCTGTCCCAGAACAGCCGAGGCCGTGACGGTGCCGTCCGTGCGCACGCCGAAGCGGATGTCGCTCAACTCCCGCAATGTGTGGATCAGCAGGCCTGCCGACGCCACCAGGAACACCGAAATCGCCACCTGCGCGGTTACCAGTGTGCTGCGCAGTCGCATTCTCCGCGACACGGTCCCCGTCGGTAGCAGCGAGAAAGCCAGGACACTGGCAAGCAGAGCCCCGGCGCTGAGAAGGAAGATCCGCAAATCGAGCGACGCGTGCCTTAGTCCTACGATGCCGGCGGGTGCAGTCTTGCGAAAGACGGCCAACAACACCGCCGCCAGGCTGAGGCCGCCCAGCCATCCTGCCCCCGCCACCAGAGCGAGTTCTGCCGCATGGTGCATCATCAGCCGGGCCTTGCCGGCGCCCAGGGCGGCGCGGATCGCGGTCTCGTGCGCGCGGCTCGCCGCCCGCGCCAGCGACAGGTTGGCGATGTTGGTCCAGGCAATCAGCAGCACCGCGGCCACTGCGCCGAACAGCACCCATCCGGCCGTGCGGGCGCGCCCCCGCATGGCGTCGTTCAGCCAACCGGTCTCCAGCCGCACCTCCTTGCGGAACGATGGCGTGATGGTCGTCAGGAAATTCGCGAAGAAAGGCTCCAGCGCCGCCCGGGCCTGTTCCATCGTCACGCCCGCCTTGAGCCGTCCGAACGCGTTGACCATGGAGACGGCCTGCCGCTTCCGCTCCACAGCTTCGTTGAGTTGAAGGGCAATCAGCAGGTCCACCTGCGCGAGAGTAGGGAACTCGAACGAGGCCGGCAGCACCCCGATGATCGTCGCGGGCTCGCCATTGAGCTGCACCCGCCGTCCCGCGATCTTCGGATCCCCGCCATACCGCTCGCGCCACAAGGCATTCGACAGAATGATGCTTTGAGGAACCTTCGGCAGGTCCTCCTCCGGCCGGAAATTGCGTCCGGCGATCGGTTCCACTCCGAATAACGGCAGAAACGTGGATGCCACTCCCGCGCAGCTCAGCCGGATGGGATTGTTCTCGGTGAGGTCGCAGTCAAAAGGCTCGCTCGTCGCCGTGAGCCCGGCCAGTGCAGACCGCTCCTCCTTCCACTCCGCATAGTCACCGCCCAGCAAAAATGGATGATCGGCCAGCGGCGCCCGTACTCCGACCGCGATCAGCCTGTTGCCGTCCGCGTACGGCAGCCCCCGAAACAGAATCCGGTCCACCACGCTGAACACGCCCGCCGCCCCGCCGAGTCCCAGCGTCAGCGCCAGCACCGCCGCCGCCGTGAAGGCAGGCGCCCGCCGCAGGCTCCGAAAGGCGAAGCCCAACTCCCTGCCGGCCGCCTCCACCAGTGACGCCGCGCCGCCGATGTGCTCCCGCCGTGCGTCCTCGTGAACAATCGACGTGCTGCCGAACCGCTTGTGCGCCGCCGCTGCTGAATTCTGAGGGCTCATGCCTTCCTGTTCGTATTCGGCGGCTCGCATTTGCATGTGGAATTGCATTTCCTCCCGGAGCTCGCGATCGAGGTCGCGCGCCCGCAGCCTTTGGAGCCAGCCCTTCATGCGAAATCCAACACTCGGGCCACGCCCAGGCTGAGCGATTGCCATTGGCCCTCGTGTTCCTCCAGCCTCTTCCGTCCCGCGGCGCTGATCTTGTAGTAGCGCGCCCGGCGGCCGTTCTCCGACGCCTTCCATTCGCTGGAGACCGCGTTTTCCCGCTCCAGGCGGTGCAGCGCCGGATACAAGGACCCTTCTTCGATGCGCAGCAGGCCTTCCGACGCATTCTGGATGTGAACCGTGATCCCGAACCCGTGGTTTGGCCCCCGCGCCAAAGTCTTGAGAATCAGCAGATCCAGCGTGTTCTGAGCTGTGCCTTGCGACATGTTCCGTCTCACCTGGCTCGCTACCCTAGCGAACTATGGATAAAATACGCCGCACCAAAACAGATGTCAAGATCTTTTTTCAATCAGATTCAGAAGGTACTCCAGCAGATCGGATTCCCCTTCGATCCGCATGCCCACCTTCAGCCAGTACAGAGGCACTCCCCGTATCAAATCGTCGGCACCCTCGGGCAGGTTCACCGAGTCCTTCTCCGTAGTCACCATGGCTTGCGCGCCCTTCCGGATAAAGTGGTCCGCCACGCATCGCAACTCGGCGGGCCGGTACCGGTGATGGTCGTCGAATTCGAAGCTCTCGACCACTTCGAGTCCCAATCCCTCCAGCGTGAACCGGAAGGTCCGCGGATTTCCCAGGCCGCAGAACATACCGACGCGGCATCCCGGCAGCCCCTCGACGCGGCGTCCGCTGCGATTCTCCACCCAGCCCACCGGCGTCACGTTCGCGCGAAATATCGGCGCCTGTGCATTCCACTTCCGCACCTCGCGCTCGATCGCCGGCGCCAGGTCCGAAGCGTCGCAACGCGTGATCAGGATGGCATCCGCCCGCGCCAGCGCATCCACCGGCTCGCGCAGGCGCCCAAGGGGGAACACCGCCCCGCCACCCAGTGGATTCAGCGCGTCGATCAGCACGATATCCACGGCCCGTGCCAGCTTCACGTGCTGAAAGCCGTCATCGAGCAGCATCACGTCGCAGGCGAACTTCTCGCGCAGCATGCGGCCCGCCTCGAAGCGGTCCACCCCGATCCCCACCGGCGCCACGCGCGAGCGCAGGAAAATCTGGGGTTCGTCGCCGCTCTCGTACGGCGCCACGATCGCGCCGGCCTCTAGCGCCATGTGATCCACGGGCGAAGTCCGCCCATATCCGCGCGTCAGAATCCCGGGCTTGCGGCCCCGCTCGCGGAGCAGTTCCGCCAGCCGCAGCACGGTTGGCGTCTTGCCGGTGCCGCCCATGGCCACATTGCCCACGCTGATCACCGGCACGTCGAGTTCGCGCCGCAGCGCATACTGCCGCGCCTGCCGCCGGCGGGCGCCCCGGCGCCACAATTCCGCCAACACCGACGCCGCCGCGAACCACGGCATCGCCGGCCGGTACCTCGGCACGCGCAGAACCCCATGCATCTCGTGAATCGCCCGCGCCGTCGCTCCGCGATTCGCCTCCGCGCAAACTTTGGCCCGCTCTCCAACCCCGCGCGAATCGTCCAGCACTCGTTCCACCGCGCCGGCCAATTCCGCCGCCGAACCAATCTCTACACAGGCATCGTGGGCGCGAAACTGATCCGCGATGGCCTGAAAATTCTCCATGTGCGGCCCCACGATCACCGGCTTCCCGAAAAACGCCGGCTCCAGGATGTTGTGTCCCCCGCGCCGCGCCAGCGTCCCCCCCATGAACACCACATCCGCGAACGCAAACAGCGAGCTGAGTTCCCCGATGGTATCCAGCAGCAGCACGTGGGCTCCGTGAGGCAGGTTTCCGACCTTCCCCGTCCTGCGCGCAAATGAAATCCCCGCCGCGTCCAACTTCCCCGCCGCCACATCGAACCGCTCCGGCCTTCTCGGTGCCAGAATCAAGAACAGCTCGGGCCTTTTCCGCGCCACTTCCTGAAACGCCGCGATCACCGCATCGTCTTCGTCCGGATCCCCCGCCTTCGCCGGCGGCATCGTGCTGGCCGCGACCCAAACCTTCGCCGGCTGCGTCCCCTCCAGCAGACGCACCACCGGCGACTCCGCGCCCGCCGCCCGAGGCTCGAAGTCGTACTTGAAATTTCCCCCCACCTGCACCCGATTCGCCGGCGCGCCCAGTTCCAGGTACCGCGCCCGAATCTCCTCCGTCTGCGCCAGAATCAGGTCCGGCGCGCTCAGTATCGCGGGAAAGAGCCATCGCCACCGCCGATACCGGGGCAGCGCCTTGTCGGAGATCCGGGCGTTCACCACCAGCAGCCCCGCACTGGTCCGCTTCGTCTCGCGGAACAGATTGGGCCAGATCTCGGTCTCTGCCACCACCACCGCCGCCGGCCGGATCGTACGCAACACGCGCCGCACCGCAAACACCCAATCCACTGGCGCGAAAAAGACCCCTGTCGCGATTCCGCGCAGTTTGTCTTCCGCGGTCGCCCGCCCTGCCAGAGTTGTCGTGGAAACGTACAGCGGACTGCGCGGATACTCGCGCCGCAGCCGCCGCGCGAAGTCGACGCACGCCAGCACCTCTCCCACTGAAACTGCGTGCAACCAGATTGCCCCCGGACCGGTCTGTCTAAACGAGTCCGGCAGAAACCCGAAACGCCCGGCCAGGCTCCGCCAGTAGCCGCGGTTCGCAAAGCCGCGAAAGAGGAAATACAATAGCAGGACAGGCAACCCAAACGCCTGCAGGACGCGGTAGAGGAAATAGATGCCTTTTGTTTTCAAACGTTTGGCTCTTCTTTTGAGTATAGCCGCCGCGGCCGCTCCCGCCGCCGACAAAGACCCGCCGCCGTTCAAGCCGGGCCCGGCCTCGGGTTTCGCCAGTCACCAGACCAATTCGCAGGTCACCATCGGCGTGGAAGCTTATGATTCCGGCGAAAAGGTCAAAGCCGCCTTCGGCAAGCTCGACCCCTATCAGTACGGCGTTCTGCCCGTGCTGGTGGTCATCGAAAATAATAGCGAGAAGACCATCCGCCTGGACAACCTGAAAGCCGAATACACCGGTCCCAATCACAACCGCGTCGATGCTACGCCCGCGCGCGACATCCGCTATCTGAAAGGTCCGGACCGTCCCAACATGATCCCCGGTCCTGCCGGCAAAGTGAAGGTCCTCAAACCCAAGAAGAATCCGCTCGATGAGTGGGAGATCGAAGGCCGCGCTTTCGCCGCCAAGTTCCTTCCGCCCGGCCAATCCGCCAGCGGCTTCTTCTACTTCCAGACCGGCTTGCAGCGCAATGCCACCATCTATCTGGCCGGCATGACCGAGGCCGGCACCGGCAAAGAAATCTTCTACTTCGAACTGCCGTTGTAGCGCGAGACTTCCGGGCTGGCATTGGTTCGGCGGATAGAGCGCGCGCCGGCGAGGAGCAGAATCAAGCCTGCAAGCCCGAGTTTCCAGGCGGGCGGCTCGGGAATGACATATTCAACTGAATATCCAGAGGCTGGCCGAAAACGATCGGCATGTAAGAACCGGGCGGGTTACAGGCCAATCCTTGGATGGGGACGGGCAACGAGCGCAACGCTGAACGTGCTGTCGCAAGCAGCCCGCAAGAGTGAGGGAATTAACAGAAACATTGTAAGTGCGGGTAAATGCACGGTAACCGCCCGTGTGGCTGCCTACGCTTGGGTCAGTCCGGACGCCGCTAGCAGATCCGCGGTAACTGATCGCCTGCCAGCATCTCGATGATGCGGCTGGTGCCGAAGGGGGTTCGCAACGTAACCAGGCCTGGATGCCTTTCGGTAACGGAACCGATCATCGCGGCGTTGGCGCCGAGCGGATGCGCGCGCATGGCGGCGAGCACCGGGTCCGCGTTCTCCCGCGCCACGATCGCGATCAGCTTGCCTTCGTTGGCCACGTGCAGCGGGTCGAACCCCAGCAGTTCGCAGGCGGCGCGTACCTCGTCCCGCACGGGTATCGCCGATTCGACCAGCTCGATCCCGACGCGAGCCTTCTCGGCGATCTCGTTCGTTGTGCTGGCCACGCCGCCGCGCGTGGGATCGCGCATCATGCGGATGCCAGGCGCCGCGCGAAGCATGTCGCGCACCAGCGTGTGCAGCGGCGCGGAGTCGCTGGTCACATTCGTCTCGAATCCGATGCTTTCCCGCTCGGAGAGAATCGCAATCCCGTGATCGCCGATGAACCCGGACAGCAGCACGCAGTCGCCCGCCCGAACGTCCATAGTCGAGAGATTGACGTGCGCCGGAATGCGTCCGATCCCGGTGGTATTGATGAACAGGCCGTCACCCTTGCCCTTCTCCACGACCTTGGTGTCGCCGGTCACGATCTCCACGCCCGCTGCCTCCGCCGCGCGCGCCATGGAATCGGCCACTCGCGCCAGAACCTCGGTAGACAGGCCCTCCTCCAGGATGAAGCCGGCGCTGAGGTACAAGGGCTCGGCTCCGCCCATCGCCAGGTCGTTCACCGTGCCATGCACAGCCAGCGACCCGATATCGCCGCCGCGGAAGAATAGCGGCTTCACGACAAAGCTGTCGGTAGTGAACGCAATGCGCTCGCTTCCGATCTCCAGGACCGCCTGGTCCTCCAGGCGCCCGAGCACGGGACTGTGAAACACTCGCAGAAAAATGTCCCGCAGCAATTCCGCGCTCAGTTTCCCGCCCGAGCCGTGCCCCAACAGGATGCGGTCTTTGGTAGTCAACGGCAGGGGGCACGAGGTCATGCGTGCCGCCGGAATTGAAAGTAGGCCGCGCAAGCTCCTTCGGTCGAAACCATAGGCGCCCCCAGCGGCGTCTCCGGCGTACAGCGCGTTCCGAACGCCGCGCAATCCACGGGCTTCGCGAGCCCCTGCAGCACTTGCGCCGAAATGCACTCGGCCGGCTCGGCGGCGGTCGTGGTCTGAACGCCGAACACGCGCTCCGCATCGAAAGCCGCGTACTCCGGGCGCAGGAGATATCCCGATGCGGCGATCTCACCAATGCCGCGCCACTTGCGGTCGCCGACTTCGAAGACCTCCAGCATCCGGCGCCGCGCAGCCTCGTTCCCGTTGCGAGTCACACTGCGCACGTATTGGTTCTCCACCTCCGCGCGCCCCTCTTCGAGCTGCCGGACAAGCATCAGGATGCCCTGCAACAGGTCAAGGGGCTCGAAGCCGGCCACGACAAACGGAACCTTGTATTCGGCCGCCAGTTCCTCGTATTCCGTATATCCCATGACCGTGCAAACGTGCCCCGGTGCAATAAATCCTTGGACGCGATTCGAGCGCGAGCCGAGCAGCAGCCGGATCGCGGGCGGAACCAGCACGTGCGACACCAGCACCGAAAAGTTCTTCAGCCCTTCACGCTTGGCCTGCCAGACCGTCATTGCATTGGCGGGCGCTGTGGTCTCAAATCCGACCGCGAAGAACACTACACGCCGTTCGGGATGCCGGCGCGCGATGGCCAGCGCGTCCATCGGCGAATACGCGATGCGCACATCGCCGCCCGCGGCTTTCACGCGGAACAGATCGCTCGACGAACCCGGCACGCGCAGCATATCTCCGTAGGAAACCAGCGTGGCATCGGGGATGGACGCGATGGCGATCGCCTTGTCGATCAGTTCCAGGGGCGTGACGCACACCGGACATCCAGGTCCATGCACCAACTCCACGGATTCCGGCAGCAATTCGTCGATGCCGTACTTCATCAGCGTGTGCGTCTGCCCGCCGCAGATCTCCATCAGCACCCAGGGCCGGGTCGCGATGCGGCGGATCTCGGCGACTAACGACTGGGCCAGCCTGGGATCGCGGTACTCATCCAGAAACTTCACAGACCTTCTTCCGCCAGCAATCCCATCTGCTCCAGGAGCTCGTAAGTACGTTTGGCTTCTTCGGCATCGATGCGGGAGATGGCGAAGCCCACGTGCACTACCACGTAGTCGCCGAGGTTCGCTTCGGGGACGTAATCGAGATAGGCGTCGCGCGTGACGCCGCCGAAATCGACCTTTCCCACCCGCATGCCATCGATCTCGCGGGTTTCGACAATCTTACCGGGAATGGCAAGGCACACGACGCAGCTCCAGTAAGCTTATGCTAGCATCGCGCGCGCCACCCCAGCAGTTCTTGTCGTTGCCGTGGACGCCTCCCGGATCACTGCTTCTGTAGCGCCGCGATTTGATCAGCAAGACCAAGCGCCTTCAATAGTTCAGGCTTGGCCTCATCCATCGCGAGGGGCTCATGACACGTATTGCAGTCCTGGGTGATGGTCTCAGCCCGGTCTGTAGTCGAGTGCGATCCATCGTGGCACCGGAAGCATCCCGGATAGTCGGTATGCCCTAGGTTATTTGGGTACGTGCCCCAGGTGACCTTCAGATCCGGGAAGACATTCCTGTTGTATATCGCGGCCACCCCGATTCCCGCGCTCGAAATGTCCGTAGCGCGTTGCGAATACACCGCTGGATAGTTCTCGCGGTAAAACTGCGCTAAAGCCGGCGGAAGGAACCAGGCGATTGCTCTCCATCGCGGACTCAATCGGACGTTTGTAATTGTTAAGAATTACACCCACCAATTGGCGTGTGCCCGCTATCTTACTTTTGAACCAACCCTCCGCGCCAGGCGCTACGTGGCACTCCACGCACTCCACACGAGCGTGCGGCGCATTCTGATGCGCCGTAAACTCCGGCTTCATAACGTGGCATGTCTGGCCGCAAAACTGAACAGTTTCCATCTGCTGCACGGCGCGATAGGTCACCTGCGTCCCGAAGACCAAATTCACAGCGGTCGCGACGACGAAGAATATGGCGATCCGCCGCAGGTACGCTCTCCGGTCGACAGCCCCGAGCAGTCCTCGTTGGACCTTCTTTCTTGCGCGGTAAATCCCAATAGGAATCAGGATGAGTCCAAGGAAAAGGATGGCGGGAATAATGAAAAAATCAAGAATCCCGACGTACGGAATGCTGACCTGGCCACGCAGGTGGAGCGGGATAACGAACAGCCAGGAGAAGAACGCAGTCGTAACCAAGCCGGCGCCCAGCAGGCTCAGCCAGTCGCTAGATAGTAGCGCCAGAACCGGTTGTTTCTCAGGCTGATCCATACCGCCCCGCTACAGGTATCATGTTCAATACTGCGCGTGCACCGCGTCGACACCGTATGCTGCGCCGGATTGGTGACAGGTGTTGCAGCTTTCGCCCAGCGACGTCGTCATCGCCAGGAAGTGCGACGCGTCGTCCTTGGTAACGTGGCAGCCGGAGCACGCGGCAGCAGTAGCGCCTTCCGGATTGATCCAGCCTTGCGGATTCACCACGTTATTCAGCCCGACCGGCAGATTCGCTTCCGATCCGTTGACATGGCAGATCGCGCAGTTTCGCGTGTCGCCCGGCGACCCCTGCGGGCTGAATGGTGCGTAGCGGATCGTGGAAAAGTCGTTGTGGCTTCCGTTGAATCCTACCACCGTGTAGCTGCCGCCATCCGCCACCATATTCTGCCCGAAATGGATGCGGTGCACCAGCAGCGGGAACGTCACGCTCTGCGCGGGCGCCGCCTTGTCCGCCGGGTTCTGAGCCATGGCCCGTGTCGCCGCATCCGTGGTCGATGGGTTGTGGCACAAGACGCAATATTCCGTCTGGTTGCGCAGGCTGCCATGCTCGGAAAGCGCGAAATGGCACTGATTGCAGTTGTCCACGGACACCACCGTCCGGCGGTTGGCCACCGGCGAATTGTCCACCGAGAAGTACACAACCTGGTTCTTGGCGCCGTAGGTTACGCTCATGGCGGTGACAGTGCCCGGCAGGAGGGTCTCCGTGCGCCGCGCCTCGACGCCGATCGCATAGGTCCCCGCCGCCTTCGCCGGAACCGCATGCTGGAATGTGTAGGTACACATCCCCTTCGAGTCGCAGGGGGCGCTGAGGGCACCCTCGGTGACATACCCCGTCGTGGTTACGTCGCTTCCGAAGCTGGTGTACCCATAATCGGTCGTCGGCCCCGCCATGGTAAAGGACAGCGACCCCAGGCTCGAGAGCGCCAGTGCCTTTCCGCCCCCATCCACCACCGTAAAGGTCACCGTGGGCGCGCTCCCTGCCTTCCCGTTGGCGACCTGCTTGATGCTGACGGCCAGGCCGCCCAGCATGGTCGAATCGACCGGAACGGTGTGGGCGCCGATGATGGACGCGTCGAAAGGCAACTCACCCTCCGGAATATGACAGTTGGCGCACTGCTTGTCGTCGATCTGCGGACCTCCCGCATGGTTCGCGCCGGTCGCAAAGTTTACGTCGTCATGACACGACCCGCAGGCAACTGCCGTGGGATTGGTCAGGAATATGGTCGCCTGGGCCGCTCCCGTGGTCTGCTCATGGCAGGATACGCATCGGCGCGGATCTGAGGGATAGACCACCGTAGACCAATCGCTGACGGCTCCGTTGCGGCCGACGATCTGATAAGGATGGCCGGCCTGCACGCTGGGAAGTTGGGAACCCATGTGGATCTTGTGAGCCATTACTTTCATGTCCAACGTATTCCCGGAGTCGGGATCGAGCGTTTGCGGCTGATGGCACAGAATGCACATATCCAGGCCGCGGCGGGAACCGCCGTGGAAGGAAAGCTGATCGTGACACTTGTTACAACTGGCGGTTCGGATGACATCGCGCGTGGTAATGACCGCCGAGCCGTTGGGGACAAAGTTGTAAGTGGTGCTCGCGTAGTTCGTTCCCAGGTTGAATTCGCTGAGGTCGCGCGACCCGTATATCCCGATGGCGTGGGTGACAGTTGTGTCGTAGCCTGAGGGCGCCTTCGTCGCGAACGCATACTTATATTGGCCGGCGGCAACCGTGCTATAGGTTCCCCCGGAATCGCTGCTCGCCTGGTTCGTAGACGCAATTGCCGCCCCGCTTGCCGAGCGCGTGGTATAGGCGGTGTACTGTTCCTGACCTTTTGGAATGTATGCCGCGACGAAGCTCAATGAAATCGGCCCTGGAGTTGTTATGCCCGCCATGTCCAGCGGCAGGCCTTGAGGATCGCTGACCGTGAATACGGCGCTGATGGTGCGATCCGCCGCGATCGAAGCGGAGTTGATGGTGATCACCAGCCCCGGACGGACAAAACTCACGGTCGCTTCGTCGGCATAGAAGGCCTTTTCGTGCTTGTTGAATCGCGGCTTGGGCGTGCTGAAAAGGGCGAATGAGATCAGTATCAGTGCACTACAGCGGACGGCGACGGTCCGCGAACGGGACAGCAGCGGCATGGCATCCTCGTTGTGACCGGCCCAACATCGAATCCCAGGAACGCCCTCTGGATCGCGTCGTTTGGGCTCTCGACAGAATTATCCCTCTCCTGTTCGATGAGAAACGAAGGAGGAGAGATCTAAATTCTCTGATAGGTCGCCGCTATTATCGCGCGCGCTCGCGAAACGGCCTCGGCAAGGGCGGCTTCCACCGACGGCGAGAGCCCGCACCCGGTGGCGATGGAAGCGGGCTCGACACCGAGAATCGTGACCGACGGCGGCAAATCCCCGAGCAGGCGCGCCGCGGCAAGGAGTCCGAGAGCGTTCGCTCCGTGGTTCGGGCCCGACCTTGAGTCGGCCCAGGGCGTCGGTGACTACTTCCTTGTAGTCAGCCCGGCCGCCGGCAAAGCTGAAGGATTTTCGGCGAAGAGTGCGCCCTGGGCGATGAAATGGCGGACCGCTAGCCCTTCAGGGCCTCCAGGAAACGCAGCCAGTCTTCCATGCCTTCGCCGGTCTTGGCGGACACGCGGACCACGCGCATGCCCGGCCGGACGCGTTCGATGTTGGCCAGCGCGGCGGACCAATCGAACTCGGCAGGTCCGGCAAGATCGACCTTGGTTACTACCGCCACGTCGGCACTATTGAAGATGGTGGGGTACTTCAGCGGCTTGTCCTCGCCTTCCGTCACCGAAAGGAGCACCAGGCGAAGCTGCTCGCCCAGATCGTAGGACGACGGGCAGACCAGGTTTCCGACGTTCTCGATAAACAGGAAGTCCAGATCGGCGAGCTTCCA